>JAZNXZ010000110.1:0-7662 GCA_045594165.1 Candidatus Scatosoma sp. | reverse complement strand
ACAAGACGCCGATATCGTTATGTTTATTTCCCGTCCTGAAATGTTTGCAAGCAAAGAGGATTTGGAAAGCGGTAAAGTCGTCAAAGGCGCGGCGGAATTGATTTTGGCAAAGCACCGTGCCGGCGAACAGGGCAGAGTGTCTTTGAAATTTATCGGCGAATATACCAAGTTTGTGGACGTGGACGACCAAAACCGCGAGGACGAGCCGCCGCAGTACGGCACGCAACCCGTGCAATATGACGACGACGTGGAATACGAAGCGCCCGACGATGATTACGGCTATCCCGAACCGCCTGCGCCGCGCAAAGGCGAGCTGAAAGACACAAAAGATGACGAGTTACCGTTTGAGTAATAATTAGTATGAAAACAACCATCAAAACCATTACGCCCGAAACGTTAAACGAGGCGAAAAATTTAATATTTGACGGCGAAGTGGTGGCGATACCTACGGAAACGGTGTACGGTTTGGGGGGAAACGCCTTTGACGATAGCGCGGTACAGCGCATTTTTGCGGTCAAGGGCAGACCTGCCGACAATCCGCTGATTGCGCACGTACATACCGATTACGACCTTTCGAAAATTATCGATTACGATCCGCCGTACGCCCAAAAATTGCGGGAGGCGTTTTTGCCCGGTCCGTTGACGTTGGTGTACCCGTCTACGGATAAAGTGAGCGAATACGTGTCTTGCGGACTGAATACGTTGGCGGTGCGCGTGCCCTCGCATGCGGGGGCGCAGGCGTTATTGAAAGAGGTGGATATTCCTATTGTTGCGCCCAGCGCAAATTTGTCCAAACACGTTTCGCCCACTTCGGCAGGGCACGTGTACGAGGACTTTAACGGAAAGATACCGCTGATTTTAGACGGCGGCGTTTGCGAGGGCGGCATCGAGAGTACGGTGTGCGACGTGACGGGGGAAATCCCCGTAATCTTGCGCCCGGGCTTAATCACGGCGGAGATGATTGCCGCGGTGGTTGGCGATTGCGGAGAATACACGCCCAAACTTGTCGCCGGGGAAAAGGTGAAAAGTCCCGGGGTGTTGTACAAGCATTATTCCCCCCGTTGTCAAACCATGCTGTTTGATAACGCCAAGGACGGTTTGGCGGCTTGCAAAGCGGTAAACGCGACACGTGTGGCGGTGCTTTGCGAGGAAGAGCTTATCGGCGAGTTTGAAAATACGGGCGTGACCGTCTTAAATTTGGGCAAAACGGAAAAGGAAATGGCGGCGCGCTTATATGGGCTTTTGCGCGAGGCGGAAAAAATTTGCGATTTACTGATTGCGATTGAACCGAAAAAAAAGGACGGCGTCATGACGGGGGTTTTGAACAGACTTCGTAAGGCGTGTACGTCCGTGGATATTCAACATTAAAAACAATACAAAAGACAAAACAAGGGGGGACGGTACAAGATGGCGGCACGAAAGAAGAAAAAAATCGTATTCGTTTGTACGGGCAATACTTGCCGTTCTCCGATGGCACAGTTGCTTTTGACAAAGCGGTTGGACGAAGAGAAATTAAAAGGTTTCGACGTGCGTTCGGCAGGGATTGCGGCGAAAAAAGGGGACGGAATCAATCCCAAATCGGCGCAGGTTTTGCAGGAAAACGGTATCGACGTAAAAGAATTTTCGGCGACGAAACTTAGCGAAAAATTGCTTTTAGACGCGTTCGCGGTGGTCTGCATGACCGAGCGTCAGCGCGAATATTTGATGGACATGCGTTGGAACGCCCTGAAAAAGGCAGGCAAAGATTTGGACGCGGCGGAAAATAACGTGTATTCCTTTGCGGAAATGACGAGGTACGAAATACTCGATCCGTACGGAAAAGATATCGATTGCTACCGATACGTGTTCGGATTACTCTCGGCAGGCATGTCAAAATTAACGGAAAAGCTCCATTTGAAAGATAACGCATGGGAAACGAAACCGAGGACGATGACAAAGGCTAAAACAAGCCCTGCCAAAAAGGCGGTAAAAACAAAGAAAACAACGCCCAAAAAGGACGTAAAAGAAAACCAAGAAGAACAATTATCAATTTTTTAAGGAGCAAGAATTATGAAAATTGCAGTTGCATGTGACCACGGCGGTTTGAATCTCAAAAACGCGTTGATTGCGTATCTGGAAAAGAACGGACACGAAGTAAAAGATTTCGGCACGTACACGAAAGATTCGTGTGATTATCCCGATTTTGCGGCAGCGGCGGCGGAATCGGTGGCGAGCGGCGAAAGCGACCGCGGTATCGTGGTATGCTCGTCGGGTATCGGCGTTTCGATTGTAGCCAACAAAGTCCCCGGCGTGCGCTGTGCGCATTGCCATGACTGGTATTGCGCCAAGTTTACCCGTTTGCATAACGACGCAAACATGCTCGCGTTCGGCGAAAAGGTAGTCGGCGAAGGCATGATGCAAGAAATGGTAGACGTGTTCTTAAATACGGAATACGAAGGCGGTGAACGTCACGACCGTCGCTTGGCGAAGATTAAGGCGCTCGAAGAAAAATATAGCAAATAATAGCGGCGCAAAGGAAAAGACAATGAAACGTATCATAGCAATCGGCGGTGGGGAGCTCCGCGAAAGAACGACGATGAAAATCGACGAATATATTGCAAAGCTTGCGAAAGAGCATGCAGGGGAGAACAGAGCAAACGCTCTGTTTATTCCCACAGCCAGCCATGATTATATGCCCTATTATAACACGTTCCACAAGGTATATACGGGTACGTTTAATATCAAAACGGACGTTGCGCTGACGGTGTTCAAAGAGCCGGATATGGAAAAACTGCGTGCGAAATTTGAAAAGGCGGATATGATTTACGTGGGCGGCGGCGATACCGTGTTTATGATAGAGCATTGGAAACAGTCGGGATTGTTGCCGTTGATTAAAGACGCGTACGATAGGGGCGTGATTATCGCAGGGCTTTCGGCAGGCGCGATATGTTGGTTTTCGGACATTTACACCGATTCGACGGCGGCGCTTGGGGAAGGGGATAAGTACACCATGTTCCAAGGCTTAAATTGGATCGAGGGGAAAATTTCTCCGCATTACGGCGCAAGAATGCTTGACTTTGATAAAATAGTGTGTTATAATTTGGGCTGTGCTTTCGGGATAGAAGACGATGCCGCGCTTGTTATAGAGGACGGCGAGATTGTCGGATGCGTATCTAGTGGCGGAAAAGCCTGGCGGATAGAGCAAGTGAACGGAGCAATACAAAAGAAGGAAATTGCGTTGATATGACGTAATTTTCCAAGATATGCGGACGTGGCGAAATTGGCAGACGCGCAGGTTTCAGGTTGCTGTGGGTAACTCCGTATGGGTTCAAGTCCCTTCGTCCGCACCAGAAAAGCTGTATCATTTTGATACAGCTTTTATACAAACTGAAAGTTTGGTATGTAATCATAGCGTAGCTATGTATGGAATTGACGTAGTCGTATGGCATTTCAGTTTGATAACATACACGCCTAACGGCGAATAACATACCGCTAACGCGGATTACATCCACAACTTTGTTGTGATAAGGAAGAATAAAAAATGAAAGAGAATTTGCTTTTACAATATGCAGAGCAGTTGGCGATAGATATAGAAAATTTGTGTCAAACGTTATCAAGGAAAAGCGGTGTATCGAATACGGTTTTTCAAATACGCAAATCCTCGTCAAGCGTTTTTGCGAACGTTTCCGAAGCACAATATCCGCAAAGTTTAGCAGATATGCTTTCAAAATTAAAAATTGCAAGAAAAGAGTGTATGGAAACGGAAAGTTGGTTAAAACTTTTATTTTCGACGAATTATATAACAGAAGAAATGTTCAAAAAACATAGAAATCTTTGTGGGCGCATTCGTAGGATTTTAACTTCTTCTTGTATTACAATTGAAAACAAAATAAAATAAATAAAACACAAGCAGGGTTTTGAACGGAAAATTATCTTCAAAACCCTGCTTTTTAGGTTGCGCCTACTTTTTTTACGCAACCTAATCGTTAAAATTATGGGGTAAACGTTAAAATTATAGGCAATCGTTAAAAAGATACCCAAATCGTTAAAAGTATAGGTGTAATCGTTAAAATTATATAAAATATAAAAAATGCTTGTGTTTTATTTAAGAAAGTGATATACTATTGTCGCAACACAGTTTAATATTAAAATAGCGTAGGCATACTATCGGTAAAGACGTATGCCCTTTATTCCTACGCTATGATTGGAACTGTGTTGCAACTGTGGGTGATGCGTTTTTCGGCGCGTTATCTGTGGATAGCGCGTTCTTTTTTATTGGAGGCCTTTTATGAGAAAACTTTTAATAACTTTCTTATCAATATTAACATTAGCAATGTGTGCTATAGGTTTAACAGCTTGTGGACACGAAGCATTAGGCTGTGATAATCAAAACATACTCGCAGTACCACCAACTTGCGAAAATGCTGGCTTGACTGAAGGCAAAACCGCTTGCTCTCGTTGTGGAAAAGGCGCTGTAGCACAACAAATTGTCCCTGCATTAGGTTGCGATAATCAAGTTTTAAATGCAATAGCACCAACTTGTACAGAACCAGGCTTGACTGAAGGTATATCGGGATGCTCTCGTTGTGGGAAAGGCGCTGTAACACAACAAGTCGTTTCTGCATTAGGTTGTGATAATCAAGTTTTAGATGCAGTAGCACCGACTTGCACAGAAACAGGTTTGACTGAAGGCATGTCGGAATGTTCACGCTGTGGGCAAGGCGGTGTAGCACAAGAGCCTATTAATTCTTTAGGTCGGCAACACGATTATATTATATGTGTTTGCAGTGTATGCGGAGCCAGACAATCAGTATCACATGGCTTAAAATATGTCTATTTAAGTGATAGCGATAGCTATATGGTTGAAGATAAGGGTGATTGTGCAGATTTAAATGTTATCATACCTGCTGAATATAATGATGGAATTCATGGTAAAAAACACGTAACGAGTATAGGCGAATATGCGTTCTGTGTCTGGGGTTACTATCCATTAACAAGCATAGAAATACCAGCAAGTGTACAAAGTATAGGTAGGAGCGCGTTTTATTCTTGCTCCTCACTAAAAAGTGTAACATTTGGCGAAAATAGTCAGTTAACAAGTATAGGCGTAAGCGCCTTCGATTCTTGCCAATCACTAAAAAGTATAGAAATACCAATAACTGTAACAAACATAGGCTCTTTGGCTTTCTCTGGTTGCAAAACACTAACGTATAACAAAAAAGACGGATTAAAATATTTAGGGAATAGTATTAATAAATATTTGTATTTAGCAGGGGCAACAGATAATAGCATTACCACTGCGACAATAGATGCTAATTGTAAATTTATAGGCTCTGATGTGTTTGAAGATTGCCAATCACTAACAAGCATAGAAATACCAGCAGGCGTAAAAAGTATAGGTAATGGTGCGTTCGCTAATTGCTACTCACTAAAAAGTGTAACATTTGGTGAAAATAGTCAGTTAACAAATATAGACTCTAATGCGTTCTGGAGCTGCAAATCGTTAACAAGCATAGAAATATCAGCAAGCGTAACAAGTATAGGCTCTTATGCATTCGCGCATTGCGAAAGTTTAACAAGTATTACATTTCAAGGCACAAAAGCACAGTGGGACAGTATTTCAAAAGATTATTATTGGAGATACCAGACATACGGCTTTACTATTTACTATACTGATACTTAATAAAAATGAAACTCTTGAAATAGAAAAAAGATTTATTGGTAAAATTTGATTGCAAAATTTAATATAATTGCTAAGGTGTAATTGGGTATAAAGATGAAGAATCTTATCTAAACGTCACAACAGGAACATTGTTGAATTTGAATCTATAACGAATTGACAAATAGATTAAGGATTTAAATAAACACCCTCAAGTTAATATTACATTTTTAACTATGCCATTGGAAAATAGTTAAAACGGTTCGATTTAGGTTGCTCTTACTCCACCAAAACACGATTTTTATGACGAAAATAATCTTTTGAAGTGGTATATCAATGAAGCAAAATTGCAAGAGAATGAAAATGCAGTTTGGATTATTGTAGACGGCAAATTGCCTACATTGTATTGGGAATAAATTGCCTTATTGTTACAGGAAAAATTAAAATGCCTAAATATCTTATAAAATTTATAAAAGAGGAATATTTGGAATATTTGTTGACGAAAGGTTTATACATGAACGCTGCTATGTATTATGCGTTAATGGAAGAAAAAAAAGGCAAGCAATTAGATAAATATGAAGGGCTTGCCTCCCCGACACACCTTATGTATAAAAATCGAAATCGTCCTGTTTGGTGTTGTACTGCGATTGAAGATAATGACATCAAAAATAATACAATCAAACTCGATGAACGGCTTTTTGAAGATTTTTTCGATAACGACTTGGAAAACGGTTGTTTAGTACTTTTTGAGTATGAATCCTTTGTAGAGTATTTTTTAGCAAATAAAGATGAATATCGTGCGGCGTATGGTTGTATACGTTATTTGCCTTATCGATATTTTAAGGATTGCTTTGTGAGTGATGATTGGTCGGATTGCATTTTTCGTAAAGATATAAGTTATAGCTATCAAACAGAATTTAGAATTGCGATAGATAGGGCGTGTGAAGAAATTGTGAGCGAACGAGAAATTGATTGCAAGACATACGAAGTATTAAAATCTTATCACCCTTATCATTTTTCTTTGCAAAATTTAGGCAAGATATCAAAAGTTTATAAAGCTAATGAATTGTATTACGATGGGAATTATTATTTTTTGCGATTATAAGTTCTAAAAATAGAATTGAACCCATTTTTTAGGGGTTTGAACCCATTGTTGAAGAAAGTGAACCCATAGGGCAAAATTTTTGAACCCATTTGGTTCTAAAATGAACCCATTTTGAAATTGTATCAAAATTGGTTATCTAACACAACGAGATGCACCCCTATGGGGTGCATTAATTTTTTATAATCCCTTGACAAGTCGTGAGGGATATGATAAACTAGGTGCATTAAAATATTTTGCTAAAAAAGGAAAAGAAAAATGTTTTCAAAAAATGCAAAATGGCTGGCTTGCGACAAGGATTTTTCTGCACCGATCGTGCTGAAACAATTTACGGCAGAAAACGTGCAAAAAGCGACCATCGATATCTGCGGCTTGGGGTATTACGAACTGTTTATTAACGGCAAACGCGTCGGGGACGAGTTTTTCAAACCCGCCGTTTCCGATTATTCCGACCGTGATTTTACGCATTTTGCCTATCCGCTCCCCGATAAAACTTCGCATACGATTTATTATAACACGTACGACGTGGCGCGCTATTTGCGCGAGGGTGAAAACACGTTGGCGGTACTGCTTGGCAATGGTTTTTACCGCCAAAAAAGACGGTGTTGCGAGGGGAATACGTGGTTTGGCGAAGAACTGTTGCTCCGCTACGATTTGCGCTTGACAGAGGACGGAAAAACGCGCGAAATTTATTCGGACGGAACGGAAGTTTCCATGCCGAGTTTTATCGAGGAAAACAACCTTTTTTACGGTGAAATTCACGATTATAAGGGTTTTGATTTTGCAGTTCTGCACGGCGAAGAGGGCATGCGAAACGGTTTGCCCGTGCGCGTGGTAGCCGCGCCCAAAGCAAAGCTGTTAAAACAGCGTTGCAAAAACGACGGCGTTTACAAGATAATACAACCGAAAATGATACGAAAGA
>JAZNXZ010000109.1:0-3375 GCA_045594165.1 Candidatus Scatosoma sp. | reverse complement strand
GACCAACTTACGCCGTTTTTTGTCGATATCGTATTGACGCTGTTGTGGCTGATTGAGATCGGCGCAATCGTAGTGATTGAAAAGCTGATTAAGCGCAAAGCAACGAAAAACGCGAAGATAACCGAGCCAAAAGAACAGACTGCGGTGAAAAAGGAAAGAAAAGAAATTTCCGTTTTGCCCTTGAAAAATCTTTTAATGATCGTTGCCATTATGATCGGTTGTTTGGTGGTGGTCGGTTTGCAAATCGGGCTGGAAGTAAAGCCTTTCTACGATATGGCGCAAAGAGTAACGTCGGCATACGCATACCTTAACAACCTCGGCCCTATTATTATGGCACTGGCGAAATGTCTTTGGATTATTTTGATCTTAAAGGCGGCGTTGGGCATGGGCGAGGCAGTATTCGGCGTGATTAACGCAAAGAAAGTACAGAGTTTGTTGATTTGGCTTTTCGCCGGATTGGTGCTGTTTATTTTCGGTTTATACGACGTTTTGTTCTTTGAAAACAAATATGCATTGACGTACGTGCTGTTCTACGCTTTATTCCCTCTGCTTTATGCGTTGGCAAAGAAGAGCGACGGTAAGTATTATTTGATTATTCTGTTTATTTATATTTTCTAAGGGGGCGAAAAATGAAAGACGTTGCAAACAAAAAGATGAATAAATTTTTCGCGGCGCTTTGGAAATGGAGCAAGGACAATCGGTTCTTTTTGATGTTTTTGCTGTTTACGGCGATTATGGAAATGACGACGGTTTGGCTTTTGGACGGCAATCCGTTCATGTCCCGTCCTTTCCTTTCCTGGGGCTTGATCGCATTCATAGGCGGCTTGGTTTTGCTGATCCCCTCGCGCAGAGTACAGGTAATCGTTTTTTCCGTATTTTTAATCGCGCATTTTGCACTCCAAATCGTGTTCACGGTTATTTTTGATTTGACAGAGCAGTATTTTGAATACGAAATGCTCAATTTGAAAAACGACGCGTTTGGTACGTTGGAAAATATTCCCATTCGTTTCATATTGTTTTTCGTGGGAATTACGCTCTGTATTTCCTACGTAATCATCGGGCTTCGCTGTACAAGACAAAGACCGAAATTTCAATTGGACAAGCGCTCCGTGTTTATTAAAATCGGTGCGGCAGCAGTGGGCGTAGCGACGATTTTTACTTCGTTCTTCTGCTATTATCCGCGCAATATCAACCGCTACGAAGAAATGATCAACGGTAAGGCGAAAAGTTCGTATTCGGCGTACGGCGTAACGGGGAATTTGCTCGGCGAATTTATAGGCGCAATGTTCCCGGATAAGAGTACGATGTCGGATAGCGATATTGAAAACTTTATCTATGCCCAAGAGGCGAAAGAAAGTAAATATTTTGGCGTTTCCGAAGGCAACAACGTCATCACGATTTTAGGCGAAACGTTGGAATGGTTCTCGTTCTTGGCGGACGATAGCAAATACGTCAACACGTTGGGACTTACGGACGAGGAAATGGCAACGCTGTTCCCGAATATGCGTAAATTTATGAACGATAGCGTGAAAATGACCAATTTCCACTCCCGCGAAAAGACGGATATTGCCGAAACGCTCAGCATCATGGGCAGCTATCCCACGACGGCGTATATTAACTACGACTATTATGACAACACAATGCCGCTTACAATCGGCAACGTTTTGAAATCGATGGACAGCGATATTCAATGCCGTTCCTATCACAACGGGTTCAAGACGTTCTACAACCGCGACGACGTGCACCGTGCGTTCGGTTTTGAAAGCCTTACCGACATGTACGATATGGCGAGAATGGCGCAGGAAGACTACGAAGCGGAAAAGGAAAAGAATAAAGATAATCCTGATTGGCAGGGGACGCTTTCCTTCCAAAACTATATGAAGAAAGGCGAGCGCAACTTGGACTCCGAAATGATCGAAGTGTGCAAGGACGAGATGTTCCCGACGGATAAGCGGTTCTATACGTATATCACGACGATCACCATGCACGGTATTTATTACGATAGGGACAACCTTGATCGTTGGGATAAAATTTTGGAAACGACGTTGGGAAAAGAACGTATGCCCGATCCTGAGGACGAGGATTTGAAAGACGATTTGCTCTATCATTATTTGACGGCGGCGATGGAATTTGATTGTGCCATCGGCAAAATGATGGACGAACTGGAAGATCGCGGATTGCTAGACAATACGACGATTGTGATATTCGGCGACCATAACGCGTATTACCATTCGCTTAGCAAATACGTTAAGGATATCCACGATTACGAGACGGAAAAACGGTATACCGATTTGTATAACGTGCCTCTGATGATTTACGATGAAAAACTGTCGGTGGAAATCGCGAAAGAGGAAAACGGTAACGGCGAAGACATGGTGGTGGATAAATTCACCTGCACGGCGGATATCGCGTCTACGATTTTGGATTTGCTCGGAATTCACTATTACGAAAATCTGTATTACGGTACGTCCGTGTTTAACGAAGAAGAGTCCGTATTGTATTCCCGCGCGTACGACACCTTTATCGCCAGCGGTATCGTGGGTACGAGTGTAAATAACTTGCTTTATAAACACCCGAACGCAGACGTTGAAACGTATAAAACGTCGGCGATTAAGCTGGTCAATAAAATTAAGCATTGCGATTATATCTATAAGCAGAACTATTTCGGGAACGAAGAAAATATGCAGTTGTATCTGCAAAAAATGGCGGAAATCAATCCGTAACTTGCAAAAAATAAACACCCCTTTGGGAATAAGCCCAAAGGGGTGTTTTGTTTTTTAGGATTGCGTGGAGTTTTTCAAATTCAATTCTTTAATCATTTGCCCGACGTAGCGCACGGGCACGAGCTCGATTTTGTCTTTGTATTTTTCACACGTTTTCATGTTTTTCGCAGGGAGCAATACCCGTTTGAAACCCGTTTTAATACATTCGTTTACCCGTTTGTCGGCGTACGTTACGGGGCGTATCTCGCCCGTCAAACCCACTTCGCCAAACAGAGCGGTGTACTTATTGATAGGGACGTCGTTTGCAGCGGAGGCAAGCGCCGCGCAGATAGCAAGGTCAACGGACGGCTCGTTCAACTTAATACCGCCCATAGCGTTGATATACACGTCCGCGTTGAAAAAGGGAATACCGCAGCGTTTTTCCAAAACGGCAATCAATACCACCAACTTGTTATAATCCACGCCAAGGCTCATGCGGCGGGGCTGTCCGTAGGGGGTTTTGGAAATCAGCGTTTGAATTTCGACGTTCATACAACGGTTACCGCTTTCCGACGGTGTAACTGCCGAACCTGCTGCCAGACCTCGCGTTTCCGACAGAAATAAATCGGCGTAATCGCGTACGCTCTTCACGCCTGCGTCCGTCATTTCAAAA
>JAZNXZ010000108.1:0-4023 GCA_045594165.1 Candidatus Scatosoma sp. | reverse complement strand
AGCGGAAAGCGGAGATATTTTGGCGATTCTTTCCACGGGTGCGTACAACTATTCCATGGCGATGAATTACAACCGTAATAAAATTCCGCCTTGCGTGCTTGTTAAAGACGGAAAAGGGGAATATATCGTAAAACCGCAAACCTACGAAGATATTGCGCGCAACGACGTGATTCCGCAAAGATTATCAAAAAAGACAAAATAAGCGAATAAATACGGTAATTTTTCCCAAAATCTTCACAAGGCGAACTTGTTCTTTTTGGGAAATTATGATATAATTTTAACTGATATGATATATTTAGTTCAACTTTTAGCCAGTTTATTGGCGGTTATGTTTATTATTACGCTGCATGAATTTGCACATGCGTTCGTTGCGTATAAGTGCGGTGATCCCACGGCGAAATTTTCAGGACGCATGACCTTGAATCCCGTGCGGCATTTCGATCCGATCGGGGTAATCATGTTTGCTTTTGCCGGCTTTGGTTGGGCAAAACCCGTACCCGTCAACCCCAGAAATTTCAAAAATTATACTTGGGGCTCGTTTTGGACGTCCGCCGCAGGCATTATCGTCAATTATTTAACGGCTTTTTTGTTTTTCCCGTTGCTTGCCTTGGTGTGGATCTATGTATTGCCCGAAGTGCAAGGCACGTATGCTTACTACTTTTTACGCACGTTTTTTGCTGCGATGGTGTTAAGCTCTTTGAGTTTTTGTGTTTTCAATTTATTACCGCTGTTCCCTTTGGACGGGTTCCGTATGGTGGACGCATTGAACAAACGCCGCGGCAACGTATATCAATTTTTATATAAATATGGGCAGTATATTTTACTGGGTTTGATTTTATTGCATATTTTAGCAAGTCGTGTGCCGATGCTCGGTGCAATTGATATTCTCGGCTACGTGATGAATTACGTGGTAAGGATATTTTCTATGCCGATTACGGCGTTTTGGGAGTGGATATTCGATTTGGGTGGTATATGGATACCATTTACACTTTTTTAACCAGGAGTTATCAATGGAAAAGGAAAAACTGACAATCAATTCGGTGAAGAATTTTGAGACGGAAGTGGATTATACGACCGTTCTAGACAATTTCGAAGGGCCGCTCGATCTTCTTTTGTATCTGATAAAACAGGAAGAAATTGAGATTAAAGATATTTTCGTGTCGCAGGTTACAGAACAATTCTTGGCGTATATGAAAGGCTTGCCGAATCTGGATTTGGAAAAGGCGAGCGAATATCTTGATATTGCGGCGACGATTATCGACATCAAAGCAAGACGGCTTGTGCCGCCTCCCGATTACGAAGAGGACGGCGATTACGATTCGGACGATTTCGGATACGGTGATTACAACCCCGAACGCGAGCTGATTCAAGCCCTCGAAGAGTATCAAACGGCGAAAAAGCTGAAAGAACGCGAAACGGTCGGATACATATTCAAAGCCCCCGATAAAGAATTTGCGACCACGCAGATACAGTATACAGACATGACGTTGGACGGTCTGGTAAAGGCGTTTACCAAGATGATGGTGCGGCTGGAAACGAAGAAACGTGAAAATCCACCCCCGCGCGAAATTCCAAAGGACGTTTATACCGTACGCGATAAGGTAAAACACATTTATCAAAGCGTTGCATTAAAAGAATCCATGCGATTTGAAGACCTTTTTAAGGACGATTCGACAACGCCGGAAATTGTAACGACATTTCAGGCTCTTTTGGAACTTTTGAAACATCAATTTATTATCGTGGAGCAGGAAGAGCTGTTTTCTTCCATTACGATAAAGAAAAATCCCGACAGAAGAGAGGACGAAGAAATTGGAGAAATTGACGAATATAATTGAGGCAATATTGTTTGCGTCGGGCGACGCCGTTCCCGTCGATTTGTTGCGTGAAAAATTGGATATTACCAAGCGTCAAGCGGACGATGCGATCCGTCAGCTTGAAAGAAAATACACGGGGGATTGTGGGATTCGCCTTTTGAATTTCAACCACAAATTGCAGTTTGCGACCAACCCTGAATATAAAGAAAGCGTTTCGCTCGTATTGACGCCGATTCGCGAAAAGGAATTTACGCGTACGATTTTGGAATGCGCCGCGATTATTGCGTATAAGCAACCGATTACGCGTAGCGAATTAGAGGCGGCACGCGGCACGAGCAGCGATTACGCCATTACAACTTTATTGAGTTTGGATATGATCGAACCTTGCGGTAGAAGAGATACGCCGGGTAAACCGATTTTGTACGCGACGACGGACAATTTCTTAAAGCGTTTCAAGCTGAAATCGCTTGCCGATTTGCCCGATTACGAAGAATTGTTGCGCCGTATTGCGGAAATTACGTCGATTAGCGACGTTTCCAGCAATTATCTGTACGAAAAGGACGTCTACAATCCCGACGAAGATCCCGAATTGGTGGAAAATGCTGCGGCGGCAACCGACGAAAATGCGACGGATAATAACGGTTTTTCCGTGCCCGAGCACTTAAAAGACGAAGAAGATATCATTGTGATTGACTGACGAACGGTCGACAAAATATCAAATAAAAAACACATAGAAAATAAACGGCTTGCGCATAGTAAAGGTATGGGCAAGCCGTTTTTTTACACACTTTTCAGCGTGTTGGGCGTAGTTGGATTACTATTTTTTCCGATATATTTACAAACGGACGCGCATTACGATATGAATCGACGAAAATTCGCGTTTGGGATATATCTATATAAGCGCTTGCGGCTAATCGGTGGTTACGTGGGGGTATATCCCGGCGGAATTGCGCTACACGTTACCGATAAAAAAGCGATTTTATTGCCGTATAGCAAAATGAACAGTGAACGGAAACGGTTTTCCTTTATGCGCACGTTTCGGTTGATTTCCTGCGTTTTAACGACGGAAACAGGGGCGGAGTATCTTTTGCCTATGTCTTGTGCACATATGTTTTTACGAACGTATTTTTTTGCGATTGGCGGAGAAAAAGAGCATATAGAAAACAACGTGTGGTTGACGGATGGGGACGTTTTGCGTGTTTCCGCTAGCGTCGTTTTACGGTTTAACCTATTTCTAATCTTAAAAAACGTAATCAAATTTTTGAAGGAGAAAATAAAAACTTTATGGCAGAAAAAGAAAGAAAAATCAGCAGTTTAATTCAATCTTCCATGCAAAAGTTGGATGATTTGACGAGTGTGGATACGGTAATTGGCAAGCCAATCGTCACGGCAAGCGGTTTTCAGTTGATACCTTTTTCGAAGATTACTTTGGGGAATTTGAGCGGTGGCGGTGAGTACGGCGACGTCAAAGTAATCAAAGAAACCAACGAATTTCCTTTTGCGGGTGGCAGCGGCGCAGTCGTTAGTATGAAACCGATGGGATTTATCGTTGACGATGGGAAAACGTGTCGTATTTTGCGCGTTACGGAAGAACCGATGGATAATCTAATTGAACGCGCAACAGATATTATCCGTGAAATTACGGCGAAAGAACAATGAAACGGAAAATCGTTCAATTATTTTGCTTTCTCAGTGCAATGATAACAGCATGGGTTTGCTGTTTTAACGGAAGGAGCACTCTCGCCATTGCAACGGATAAAAATACGGCAAAAGCGGTCTGCGTGATGGAACAAAACAGCAGACGGGTTTTATACGAATACAACGGCGATACTCGTTTGCCTATGGCAAGTACGACAAAAATTGCCACGGCTGCCACCGTTTTAAGCCTGCAAAACGACTTATCCGAACAGCTTGCAATCCCGTCTGAGGCGGTAGGAATCGAGGGTTCTTCGGTATATTTGAAAGAGGGCGACCTTTATTCGGTTAAGGACCTATTGTATGGTTTGATGTTGCGCTCGGGTAATGATTGCGCAACGGCATTGGCGTTGCATTGTTGCGGTAGCGTAGATGCATTTTGCGCTAAAATGAACGAAACGGCGCAAAAGGCAGGTGCATTTGCCACCGTTTTCAAAAATCCGCACGGTTTGCCATGTAAAGGGCATTATACGACGGCGCGAGATTTGTCTTTAATATCCTGTTACGCCATGGA
>JAZNXZ010000107.1:0-6172 GCA_045594165.1 Candidatus Scatosoma sp. | reverse complement strand
ATCGGATATATTATATTTTACGGAAAGCAGGGCGTCGGTAATCATCGTACCCCCTTGACTGTCCACTTCCGTCCAGTAGGAACTGTATCCAAACTGTTTCATGGCGTACATATAATTGCCGTTGGTAAGCGACGTGAAATGTCCCAATCCGTTATAACCGCTTGCACCGACCAACATAACGTCAAAGAGTTTGTTTCTTTGCGATTTTCCCGCTTTCACGCGATAGAACGAATCGTCGTCGATAACGTTGGAAAGTTCCATAACGTTATTATAGTTGGCTGCTCGCCCCCTTAAATCACTAGCGGGGTAAGACATATACGTCATGGGAGCGACGTAGAGTTCGGAAAGCACCAACACCCCGATTGAAACCCACAGTAATATCGGTTTGACCATGCGGAAACGGTAAGCGATAAAGAACGCAACCCCGATAAGCGCCGCAATCGAATACAGTTTTAACAATGCGTTAAAAGACGCGTCGTTGCCCCAGTTGGAGGAAGAGTATTGGTCCATGACCTCTACGTTTTTGTTGGTGTACCGAATGGCAAATACGCAGTATGCAACGGATACCGCCACCAAAACGGCGCTGATCGCGTACCTGCCCCCCTCCTTTTTGAAAAACGCAAGGATTTTTTTGAGTTTTCCGTTATTCTCGTTAGGCTCTTTCGCACCTTTCGGGAAAGGCTTTGCCAGCACGTCTGCCGCAAGCGTAATACACAAAAACAGCGGCATAAATCCGTAACGGGTGGGGAAACACATATAATTGCCCGTTTGCCACATCTTATTGATCGGCTCTAACACCATCGGCACGAGCATCGCAAAAAAGAGTATCTGCCGTAATCTTCTGTCGCTATCGTCGGTATCTCTTCGGCAAAAAGCGAACGGGAATAAAAACAGCATAGAAAGCACCGTTTGCCAAGCCGTTTGGTAAGACACTAACGGACTTGACGAAGAAAGCGATTCTACAATCGACGTTTTTCGTCCTGACGAAAAATATTGTAATAAACTCGGCAACCAAGTGATTGCGGATATAAGCGCCGCCACTAGGCAACAAAGCGCAAAATTTCCTGCAAATTTCTTGTCTTTCGACGTAATCAAATGCACGAACACATATAAAAGCAAGAAGATTACCAGCATGTAGCCAAGATAAAAATTGACGATAATGCTGGCGGCGAGCGCAAAGATAAACAACCCGCGTTTGCCCTCTTTTAAGCGTTCTAACCCCAACAGTAATAAGGGGAACAGATACATGACGTCCAACCACGCCGCAATGAGATAATACATCATTGCATAGCCCGAATAGGCGTATAAAACGGACAAAATGATATTTAAGAAAGGCGCATTAGGATGCTTTCGCGACAGATAAAAAGACGCTGTTGCCGCGATTGCGCACATTTTCAACATGATCAGGATATTGACGAACCCCCAAAGGTCCGTTTTGTCCACAAACGTTACCAAGAACGTAAACGGGCTGGCGAGATAATAGAAGAATACGCCGTAAAAATTCATACCCGCACCGTTGCGAATACTTAAAAAGAACCCGTCTTTTCCCGCTAAAACATCCTTAAAACTAGCAAGCAACGGAATGTATTGTTGACACATGTCCGACCACGCCACCGATTTTTCTGAAAAAGGATATACGTCCTTTGCCTTAAACCAAATGAGCATGGCAACCGCCACTATCACAGGCGGAATCAGCCATATCCAACGTTTGAAAATGCGTATAAAACGGGAATCTTTTGAAAACGCCGAACC
The DNA here is from genome assembly GCA_045594165.1 of Candidatus Scatosoma sp. Classification (GTDB taxonomy): domain Bacteria; phylum Bacillota; class Clostridia; order Christensenellales; family Borkfalkiaceae; genus Scatosoma. The sequence goes on along the minus strand of JAZNXZ010000107.1, from coordinate 4,420 downwards.
GATACGGCGGCAAACCTTCGCCATCCCCGAACCTGCACGTTGAAAAAAGTTCCCCTTTTCAGGGCAAAGTTCTACGTCCATTATTTCGTTGTGCTGTTCATTATTTTCCATACACATAATCAGGCGTTTTTGACGAAACGCCATAACTCCACAGAATAATTATACTCTTATTCCGTTCGTTTGTCAAACACTTTTGTATCGTTGCCCAAATCCGTAAAAAAATACCTCTCGGGCGTACCCGAAAGGTATTTTATCATGGTTTGATTATACGGATTCCGTTTCTTCCACCGTTTCTTCCGCTACGGTTTCTACTACGGGATTGTAACCGCCGATATACTGCGGCGTGATACTCTTGTAGGATTTTGTACCCGTACCGGCAGGAATCAACTTACCGATAATAACGTTTTCTTTCAAGCCGACAAGGTAGTCGCGTTTGGTGCGTATTGCCGCTTCGGTGAGAACTCTCGACGTTTCCTGGAAGGATGCCGCGGACAAGAACGAATCAGTTGCGAGCGCCGCTTTCGTGATACCCAAAAGTACACGTTTTGCAAGTGCAGGTCTGCCGCCGTTTGCCATCGCTTTTGCGCTTTCGTCCTGGAACGTAACCATATCCACGAGTTCGCCGGGCAACAAGCTGGTGTCGCCTGCGTTTTCTACGCGAACTTTCTTGAGCATCTGACGAACGATGATTTCAACGTGTTTGTCGTTGATTTCAACGCCTTGCGAACGGTAAACCGTTTGTACCTGTTCAAGGATATAGTCCTGAACACCCTTAACGCCTTGTACGCGCAAGATATCCTGAGGATATACGCTACCTGCGTTGAGCAATACGCCGGGTGCTACTTTTTCGCCGTCTTTTACCTTGATTTCCGCATTGAACGGCAAGGTGTATTCTTTCTTGACTTCTTTCGTGGTTTCGTCCAAAACCTTGATGTGTTTCGAACCGTCGGAATCGTCAAGACTGATGATACCGTCCACTTCACAAATCGTTGCGCACCCCTTGGGTTTACGAACTTCGAACAATTCTTCGACACGGGGAAGACCTTGCGTGATGTCCCCCGTTGCTGCGATACCGCCCGTGTGGAACGTACGCATGGTCAACTGCGTACCGGGTTCACCGATGGACTGTGCCGCAATCGTACCGACCGCTTCGCCCACCTGTACAGGCAACGTCGTCGCCATGTTCTTACCGTAACACTTCGCACAAACGCCGAATTTGGACGAACAACCGAAGATGCTGCGGATGGAAACTTCTTCCAAGCCCGACGCCGCGATAGCGTCCGCCTCTTTTTCGTCGATAAACTGGTTCATTGCAACGATGACTTCGCCCGTTTCGGGATGAATCACGTCTTCTGCCGCAAATCTACCCAAAACTCTCGAACGCAAGCCTTCGATTTCCTTGCCGACGCTGTCGAAGATTGCCTTAACAGCCAAGCCCTGCGGCTTTCTGCCTGCGCAGCAATCGTCTTCGCGAACGATAATTTCGTGGGATACGTCTACCAAACGACGGGTAAGATAACCGGAGTCAGCCGTCTTCAATGCCGTGTCGGTCAAACCTTTACGGCCGCCGTGCGACGAAATGAAGTATTCCAAAACGGACAAGCCGTTACGGAAACAGGACTTAACGGGAACTTCGATCTTTTTACCCTGCGGGTTAACCATTAGACCACGCATACCAGCAAGCTGCTTAATTTGGTCGATCGAACCACGGGCACCGGAATCTGCCATCATCCAAATCGGGTTGAACTTGTCTTCTTCACCCTGTTTCTTCAAGAGGCTAGCCACTTTGTCCGTAGCCTGATCCCATTGTGCGATAACCGCGCTGTAACGTTCGTCTTCGTTCAAAAGACCACGTTGATATTTCTTTGCGATCTTGGAAACTTCCTTTTCCGCATTGTTGATGATTTCTTCCTTTTCTTCGGGAATCTTCATATCGAATACGGAAGTCGTCAAAGCCGCGAGCGTCGAATATTTGTAACCTCTTTCTTTCATTGCGTCAAGAACGTAGGACGCCTTGGGCGCTTTGCCCGTTCTAAACGACGCTTCTACAATGTAGGAAAGGTGCTTTTTACCGATTGCTTTCGCGCCTTTTACCTTATTGATAAACTCGGTATCGAGTTCCAAACGCAAATACGATTCGGGGGTGTTTCTCTTAACGAAACCAAGATCCTGCGGCAAACCGTCGTTGTAGATCAATCTACCGATCGTCGTCTTGATAACGCCCGAAACTTCCAATTTGCCCGTCTGTTCGTTGCGGCGAACTTCCGCATACTTGATGGGCGTTTCGCCTTCCTTGTTTTCAATCGGGCACTTATAGGGCAACGGCAAATCTTCGAACATACCGTCGGGAAGTTCTACCGTACGCTTAAGGTACATTTCGTCCTGTTCGTGCGCGATCTTGTTTTGATACGCCAAAATCGCTTCGTTTTCAGATGCGTAAACGGGAGCTTCGTATACTTCGCCGTTGGGGTCGGGACGACCTTGTTCGTCATACGTCTTACCCTCTTCTTTGCGTTTGATTGTTAAGCAGTACGCACCGATAATCATATCTTGCGTAGGCGACATGACGGATTTACCGTCTGCAAGTTTCAAAATATTGTTTGCGGAAAGCATCAAGAATCTTGCTTCTGCCTGCGCTTCTACGCTCAAAGGAAGATGCACAGCCATCTGGTCGCCGTCGAAGTCGGCGTTGAAAGGTCCGCAGACAAGGGGCGAAATTTTGATTGCTCTACCTTCGATCAGGACGGGTTCAAACGCCTGAATGGACAAACGGTGCAACGTAGGAGCACGGTTCAAAAGAACGGGATGGTCTTTGATAACGTCTTCCAAAACGTTCCATACCATATCCTTTGCCTTTTCTACGGCGCGTTTTGCCGTCTTAATGTTGTGGCATTGACCGCTTTCTACCAAGCGTTGCATGAGGAACGGCGTGAACAGTTCGATTGCCATTTCCTTAGGCAAACCGCATTGATAAATTTTCAGTTCAGGACCGACGACGATAACCGAACGACCGGAATAGTCTACACGTTTACCGAGCACGTTCTGACGGAAACGACCTTGCTTACCGCGGAGCATTGCCGACAAAGATTTCAAATCACGGTTGGAAGGACCGCTGAGTGCCTTGCCGCGACGGCCGTTGTCAATGAGTGCGTCCACCGCTTCCTGCAACATACGTTTTTCGTTTTTGATAATCATATCGGGCGCGCCGATTTCCATCATTTTCTTCAAACGGTTGTTACGGTTGATTACGCGGCGGTACAAATCGTTAAGGTCGGACGTAGCAAATCTGCCGCCGTCGAGCTGTACCATGGGACGAATTTCGGGCGGAATAACGGGAAGTACCGTCAAAATCATCCACTCAGGGCGGTTACCGCTCTTTCTGAACGATTCGATAACTTCCAAACGCTTAATCGCCTTAATTGCCTTTTGACCAGGGCCTTTTTGGTTGGCTTGGGATTCCGCAAGCGCTTTCTTGCATTCTTCGCTTTCCTTGTCGAGGTCCACCGCCATCAAAAGTTCACGGATGGATTCCGCACCCATACCGATTTTCAAACCGGTTACGGACGAATCCCCGTACATTTCTTCCAAATCACGGAGCTGTTTGTCGGTGATAACTTCCTTATAGGACAGTTCTTTAATCGTACCGGGGTCAAGAACGACGTAGGACGCAAAGTAGATAACCTGTTCCAACTGCTTAGGCCCCATGTTCAAGAGCAGACCGATTTTGGAGGGTACGCCCTTGAAATACCAAATGTGGGATACGGGAGCGGCAAGTTCGATATGCCCCATACGTTCACGACGAACTCTTTGGCGGGTAATTTCAACACCGCACTTTTCGCAGACGTGTCCCTTGTATTTAATTCTCTTATATTTACCGCAATGACACTCCCAGTCCTTCATCGGCCCGAAAATCTTTTCACAGAAAAGACCGTCTTTTTCAGGTTTCTGGGTACGGTAGTTAATCGTTTCGGGCTTGGTTACTTCGCCGTACGACCACTCTCTAATTTTTTCGGGAGAGGCAATGCTGATTTGAATAGAATTGAAATCGTTTAATTCGTACATAATGTTATCTCCTTATCTCCCTTATTCCTCGTCCTCGAACGAATCGTCGTCCTCGAACAACTTACCAAAACCGAAGGTTTCGTCGTCATCGTCTTCAAAATCGTCGTCATCATCCGATTCGGTGATATTGAAACCGTCTTCGTCGTCATCATCCGCCTCGAAGATGGATTTAACGTCGAAGTCGTCTTCTTCATCTTCTTCGTCGTCCACGTTGAAGTCGATTTCTTCCAACTCTTCGTCTTTGCTGATTTCTTTGTTTCTTGCCGTGTTATCTGCGTTGTCTTCCTCTTCTTCTACTTCGCGGATAATCAACTCGTCGCCCGATTCGGTAAGCACTTTTAAAGTCGGATCGTAGCCA
>JAZNXZ010000106.1:0-7324 GCA_045594165.1 Candidatus Scatosoma sp. | reverse complement strand
ATTTTGGTTAGGTCCTCAAAGCACAGTTTGGTGTATTTGCGCGCCTCCATAATTTTATAGGCGTTTTTCGCGCCGATTCCCGGCACGCGGAGCAGCGTTTCCAAGGGCGCGCGATTGATTTCGACGGGGAAAAGATGCATGTTTCTGAGCGCCCAAGCGCATTTCGGGTCAAATTCCATGGACAGATTTTCTCCTTCGCCGACGATTTCTTCCACCGAAAATCCGTAAAAGCGGAGCAACCAATCCGCCTGATATAAGCGGTGTTCGCGTAGCTGTCCCGCGCCCACGTCGGGCAGAGCGTTGTCCTTGACGACAGGTACGTAGGACGAATAATACACTCGCTTTAATCCGTTCTTTTGATACAGGGCGTTCGTCAGGCGCAAAATTTGCCCGTCCGCTTCGGGACTTGCGCCGATAATCATCTGCGTCGTCTGCCCCGCAGGCAAGAAATATCCCTTGACTAAGCCTTTCCTTTTTTCCTCGCGAAACGCCGCCGTCTGCGCCGCCAACGTTTTCATGGGCGTTAAAAGGCTTTCCTTACTCTTTTGCGGAGCAAGCAATTTCAAGCTTTTTTCGCTGGGCAGTTCGACGTTGTAGCTCATACGGTCAACGTAGCGCGCCGCCTCCGTCATCATGCGTTCGTCCGCGCGCGGAATTCCTTTTAAGTGTATGTAGCCGTGAAAGCCGTATTCCGTCCGCAGTTTTTTTACGACTAGCAGCAGTCGTTCCATGGTGTAATCTGGGTTGACGTGTACCGCTGACGATAAAAACAGTCCCTCAATATAATTCCGTTTGTAAAAATCAACCGTCAGTTGACAAATTTCGTCGGGGGTAGCCGTAGCGCGCGGCACGTCTGCATCCAATCGGTTGGGGCAGTATTTACAGTTGTAAATGCAATCGTTGGACAGCAGAATTTTCAACAAAGACACGCACCGTCCGTCGGGCGTGAAAGAGTGACAGCACCCCGCAACGTAACCGTTGCCCATGCCGCCTGCATTTTTCCGTCCGCTCCCCGACGAAGAACAGGACACGTCGTATTTTGCGCTTTCCGTTAAAATTGTCAACTTTTCTTCCGATATCATACTTACATTATATCCCGTTCAAAAATAAAAGTCAAACATTTGTTCGTGTTTTTAACAAAAAAATAAAGCCGAAATTTCTTCGGCTTAGTAATTGCGCGACTACGTAAAAAACTCAATCTTGCGCTTGGTTTTTTTGCATACGCGTCCAGTTGATAAAGCTGTACGTATCGTTAAAGAGGAAGGTGGCAAAGCATACGACGGTGGGCAGGTAGGAAATGTCGGTTATACTAGCGGAAATCCACAAGACGATTAACACGATATCGTTGGCAACGTAAGCCAGCGCGTAATAGGGACTGCGGAAAAAGAGTAGGGACGCCGCCAACATACTCGTTGTAACGGAGATGGTGCTGACGATTAAATTGTTGGTGTTAAAATATCGCAAAACGAAATACAAAACAACGGTCGCAACCGCCGAAACCCCGATACAAATCAGCCATTTTTCTTTGGTAAGATTGCCGATTTGAACTTCGTGTTTGCCTTTTTTAGAGGGGTTTTTCAGCCAACTGACGCAGGCAAATACCGCGGCGGGCAGGCTCATAAAAAGGTAGGTAATCATTTCGCCGTAATAGTGTGCGCGTATGGAAATAATGCCGTAAAAAATACTGAAAATCATAATCATAATTTGCCCGACGAAATTCCCTTTGGCGATAAAAATCAACGACGTTACGCCCAAAAGAGAGGCAATCAAGCTCAGGGGATAAAAATCCTTGCCCAAGCAAGAGGACACCGTGATTAACGTTACCGAACACAGCCAAAGTACCCGCTCGAAAGGGGTAAAATATGCAATACACGCTTTCAAAGATTTCTTCATAACGATTAAAAAAAGCATCCGTATCGCGTACCTGCAAAGACCTAACGGTACGGAATATGAACGCCGTTCATTTTGCTACCCGATGGCAGCTTGCTATTTAAGATTATTCTATTATACAAGATAGGGGGAGGGTTTGTCAAGCGTTGAAAAGCAAGAATTTTTGCTATCGGAAAAATCTATAATCATGGGCAGAAAAATCAAAAAATGTAGAAAATTTTTATATTCAAACGGTTGACAGCGCAAAAAAAAGTGTGTTACAATACGAAAGGAAATAATGAGAAAGTAGCAAACGCAGAGGGTTGCGGCGGGCCGTAGGAGTGGCTGATAGGAAATCAGTCAGGCTTGCAAAAAATTGTGAAACTCATTGTAGGCACAGCCGTACAATGACGTTCTTTTATAAAAGGATTATCAGGAGTATGGCAAAAAAAACGCCGTACTCTTTTTTTGTAAAAAGAGCATTTACAATCGAGAAATAACAAATATTATATACATAAGGAGAGAAAAAATGACGGTATTAGAGGCAGTATTGCTATTGTTGGCAGGCGTAGGCGTGTTTATCGTGGGTATGAACATGTTGGGGGACGGATTGGAAAAGAGCGCAGGCGGCAGCTTGAAACGGTTGTTGGGAAGAATCAGCGGCAATCGCTTTGCCGGCGTAGGCGTAGGTGCTGCAACGACGGCGATTATTCAAAGCTCATCCGCGACGACGGTTATGGTTATCGGGTTTGTAAACGCAGGGATTATGACATTGTTCCAAGCGACGGCGATTATCATGGGTGCAAATATCGGCACGACGGTTACGGGTATTTTGGTATCCTTAAAATCGTTGCCGATTTCCGATTTTGCCATGGTGCTTGCGTTTATCGGCGTCATGATGAGCTTTTTCAAAAAAGACAAAGTAAAACAAATCGGCGGAATTTTATGCGGTTTCGGTTTAATTTTCGTCGGGCTTGATTTGATGGGTTCGTCTTTGAAAAAGTGCGACGCTTTGAACGAGTTCTTCAAAGATTTGTTTACAAAAATCGATTTCCCCCTGCTGTTAATTTTATTCGGCGCGCTGTTTACGGCGCTGATACAAAGTTCCTCGGCTGCAACGGGTATCTTTATTTCGATGGTTGGTTCGGGGGCACTCAGTTTAGACCTTGCCCTTTTCCTTGTGCTCGGTTCTAATATCGGTACGTGTATTACGGCGGTGCTTGCCTGCATGGGGGCGGGGGTAAACGCAAAGCGTGCCGCACTTATCCACCTGTCCTTTAACCTTATCGGAACGGCAATCTTTACGGCAATCATCTGGCCCTTGCAAGCGCAAGTGGTGACTTGGCTTTCGAAAATCCCCGGCGGTACGCAAATGCAGCTTGCTTGGTTCCACGTGATTTTCAACGTAACGACGACGCTCATGCTCCTTCCGTTTGTCAAACAACTGGTGGCGATGGCAACCAAAGCAATCCCCGAAAAGAAAGCGGACGAGGAAGTTTACCGTCTGAAATTTGTGGACGAACGTCTGTTGACGACGCCGCCCGTTGCGATTATGCAGGTTAAAAAGGAAGTGGAATATATGGCGGAGCTTGCCAAAGAAAATTTGCGGAAATCTTTTGCGGCAATGTCGGGAACGGCAAAGGATTATGAAAAGACGATTGCGGAAAAAGAAAATGTGATTAATTTTACGAACAAATCGCTCACCCGTTTCTTAATCAAGCTGTCCCCCCTCGTGGATAACCGTAACGAAAAGCGTATCGGCGCGTACTTCCACGTGTTGAACGACTTGGAACGTATCGGCGACCACGCAGAAAACTTTGGCGAGATTGCGACGGAAATGCAGAAAAAAGAGCTTGCGTTCTCGGAAATCGCTATGGCGGAATTGCAAACCATGCAGGAAAAAGTGCTGCGTATGTTTGAAATCGCAGCGGAAACGTTTGACAATAGCGACGCAAGCCGTTTGGGCGAATTGACGGCGCTTGAAAACGAAGTAGACGGTTTGAAACGCGTGCTGACGGCAAACCACTACACCCGCCTTGCGGAGGGGAATTGCGCCATTGAACTCAGCCCGTACTTCTCGTCCACGGTGGCAGGCTTAGAGCGTGTTGCCGACCACCTCGTCAACGTCGGGTACAGTATTTTGAACCCTACGGGTTCGCAAAGCGACGTGAAAAACGGTGTGAAAAATGCCGTAAAAGCGTAAGAAAATAAAATAGCGTAAAAAACACCTGACGGCGGCGGTTGCTTGCTCGTCAGGTGTTTTTCTTTGGGCTGGAAAAGATAAAAAACGTAGAAAAATGCTTTTTCGTGTAAATCCGTTTGCATTTTGTCATAAAAATATGTTACAATAAATACACAAAGAATTTATGGCAGGGAAAACAGGGAAACTAATGAAGAATTTTTTGCATGTTTGCGCGGTAATTTTGTGCGGTATTCCGCTGGGCTTGTATATCGTGTTCGTTGCGATATGTTGTCTGTTTGTCAGGAAAAAACAGTATGAAAAGCACAATGGATTTTATCGTTTTTTGCTCGATTCGCTGACGGGAATCGTGTTGTGGTATTTGGGCGTAAAAATCCACGTGGAAGGTAGGGAAATCGTGCCTGAACGCGAACGGTTTTTGCTGGTAAGCAATCATATTTCCAACTTTGACTCTATCGTACAATGGCGCATTTTGCGCAAAGCGCGTTTGGCGTTTATATCCAAGGATTCCAATTTCAAAATCCCGTTTTTTGGGCGTTTGGCGCGCAGATGTTGCTTTTTAGAGATTGATAGACAAAATCCCCGCAACGCGATTAAAACGGTAGACGCGGCGGTGGCATTGATAAAGAGCGACGTCTTTTCCGTCGGCGTATATCCCGAAGGCACGCGCGCCAAGGACGGCGTTATGCTGCCTTTCCATAACGCTATGTTTAAGATTGCGCAAAAGGCTGACGCGCCCTTGCTGGTATGCTCGGTAACGGGGACGAACGAAATTCACAAGAGAACGCCTTGGAAACTTACGCACGTATATTTGCGCTTTATCGAAGTGATGGACAAGGAGCAAGTGAAAGCAATGCGTACGGCGGACATTGGCGAGCGGGTTAAGGACGAAATTCAAAAATCCATAGATACAAAGGAGAAAACAGCAGTATGAAATATTACGTATTATACAATCCACAATCGGATAATTTCCACGGAGAAGAGGGCGCAAAAAGGATAGAAACGGTGTTGACGGATGACGAATTCGTGTATCAAGACGTTACCAAGGTGGACGATTATAAGGCGCTTTTTGACGGGTTGGAAAAGGATGCAGAGGTGATTCTTTGCGGCGGGGACGGAACGCTGAACTGTTTTGCAAACAATATTGACGGATTGAAGAATTTGCCCCCCATTTCTTATTTTGCTTGTGGCAGCGGGAACGACTTTTTGCGTGACGTCGGGGATAACGACGGCAAGCCCGTGCCCATGAACGAATATCTTAAAAACCTGCCCACCGTTACGGTAAAGGGCAATACCTACCGTTTTATCAACGGCGTGGGCTACGGTATCGACGGGTACTGTTGCGAAGTGGGGGATAAAATCCGTGAAGAACAGCCCGGTAAAAAGATTAATTATACGGGGATCGCCATTAAGGGATTGCTGTTCCATTATAAGCCCACGGGCGCGACGATTACGGTTGACGGTAAAGAATACCGCTTTGAAAAAGTATGGCTTGCGCCGACAATGTTCGGCAGATGCTACGGCGGCGGCATGTATCCTACGCCTGGGCAAACGCGCGGCGACGACCATTTGTCCGTGCTGGTATTCCACGGTTCGGGAAAATTGAAAACGCTGATGATTTTCCCGTCCATTTTCAAGGGCGAACACATCAAAAAGGAGAAATACGTTACCGTACTTTCAGGGAAAGAAATTACCGTCAAGTACGACGAGCCTAAGCCCGTACAGGTGGACGGCGAAACGATTTTAGAGGTTTCGGAATATACCGCAAGAAGATAAAAATTCTATTAGGTGGGGGACATATCCCAACGAAAAGGAAAAAATATGAAAACGAAAGTAATTTTATTCGATTTGGACGGCACGTTGTTGCCCATGGACCAAGACGTGTTCGTCAAGGCGTATTTTGGGGGAATTGCCAAGCGTCTTGCTCCGCACGGTTACGAGCCGAACGCTTTGATTGACAGCATTTGGAAAGGCACGTACGCCATGATAAAAAACGACGGTAAAAAGAAAAACGAAGAGGTGTTTTGGGATTTCTTCGCGTCGGTATTTGGAGAACGTGCGCGTGCGGACGAGCCAAAATTTGAACGGTTTTATATCGAAGATTTTGACAAAGTGCAGGACTCCTGCGGGTTTACTCCCAAAGCGGCGACAACGGTTGCGGCGTTAAGGGCAAAGGGTTTTCGGTTGGCGCTTGCCACCAACCCGATTTTCCCGTCGATTGCAACGGAAAAGCGTATGAAATGGGCGGGGCTGGACAAAAACGATTTTGAGTTGTTCACCACGTATGAGAACTCGCGTTATTGCAAGCCGAACTTGGAATATTATAAGGATATTTTGGCACAGCTTGGCGTGCAAGCGGAAGAGTGCTTGATGGTCGGCAACGACGTTTCGGAAGACATGGTTGCGGAACGGCTTGGCATGAAAGTATTTTTGATGCCTGCCTGTCTTTTGAACAAGGACAACAAGGACGTATCGGGATATCCGCAAGGGGATTTTGACGATTTACTTGCTTACGTGGACAGTTTATAAGAAAAGATTGCAACAAAAAAGCGCACCAATCGGTGCGCTTTTTTATTTGGTATCGTAGACGGATAGATAGGGTTTTGAGCCGTCTTCTGCCTCTAACCCTAACAGATAATCGCTGGTTACAAGGAAAAATTTGGCGAGTTTTTTCAGCGTTTCCAAATCGGGCTGACTTCTACCGCACTCCCAATCGCAAACGCTACTGTTGTTTGTTTGCAAAATATCTGCCAATTCTTTTTGTGTCAAATCCGCGTTCTTACGTAAGTATTTTAATCTTTCTCTAAACGTTTCCATACTATTAATTATAGGGAAATTCCCTAAAAATACTTGACATTAGGGAAAAACCCTAATATAATTTATAATTAGGGAAAATCCCTAATTTTATCCGTCATAAGTTTAAGGTGGTTTATAAGCATATGGATTGTCAAGTGTCAATAGCTGAGGATGATGATTTTTTATCCAAACAAATTATTACATATTTAGGGAATAAACGAGGTTTATTAAAAGAAATCAACGAAGAAATATGCCACATAAAAGAGAAACTTAGTTTAACAAAAGTATCTTGTGCCGACTTATTTTCAGGCTCAGGAATTGTGGCTAGGTTGCTTAAACAACATGCTACAGAATTATATGTAAATGACTTGGAAGAATATAGTAGGGTGTTAAATGAATGCTACTTATCAAATAAGTTTATGTTTGATATTGATACATATGATTTTTATAGAAGTAATA
>JAZNXZ010000105.1:0-13242 GCA_045594165.1 Candidatus Scatosoma sp. | reverse complement strand
CTTTACGTATGTGCGCGCGCGATTTGCATGCAATTTATGATAAAAACTTACGATTAAAAGGCAGAGAATTACCCATACTGCCGACGATGAAAATTATTAAGAAATTATTATGGCTTGGCTTTTTATTTTTAATATTTAGCGTATTGTTTGCACTCGGGTATTACCTCGCCGTTACGAAAAACGTAGCACTCGACCCCCAAAAACTTGTCCTTAACGAGAAAAACATCGTCGTTTATGATAAAAACGGGGATATTCTCAAAGGCGTTTCCGCTCTTACGCCTGCGCAAACGGTCACGATTGAAGATATCCCGTTACACGTCCAAGACGCTTTCGTAACCTGCGAAGATAAGCGATTTTACAAACACAACGGTTTTGACGCGTTGCGCTTTGGAAAAGCCGTTTTGAAAAATCTAAAAGCAGGCAGTTTTAAGGAAGGTGCGTCTACCATTTCACAGCAACTCATCAAAAATACCCACCTAAGCCAAGAAAAAACAATAAAACGGAAATTGCAAGAATGGAAATTGACGCGGCAACTGGAAAAACAGTATACAAAGAGCGAAATTTTAGAAAAATACCTAAACACCATCTATTTCGGACACAACTGTTTCGGAATTGTAGCTGCCGCCGATTTCTATTTCCATAAAGTCCCCAACGAATTATCCCTATCGGACGGAGCGATTTTGGCGGGTTTAGTCAAATCCCCTAATAATTATTCCCCTTATAAAAACCCCGAACGCTGTAACCGCCGCAAAGAAAGTGTGTTGGCGTTAATGCGCAAAAACGGAAAAATCAGCGAGCAAGAGCAAAAAAACGCGTTGAGCGAACCTTTGCCTATCCGCGATTCTTCTATGCATAATACGGATTTTTCACACTTTGTTTTCGACGAATTGACCGACCTGTCCGAAGAGTATGGCTTTACCGTCGGCGGCCGCGTCGAAATTGAAACCTGTCTTGACCAAAATCTGCAAAACGAATTGGTAGAATTGGCAAACGGTATTACGGACACAGACAAAACCATTATGGTTTTAGATAATGAGCGGCATCTGTTTAAGGCGTGCGTCTCTTCCGTGGGAAATATTCCGCGGTTGCCCGGTTCGCTAATCAAGCCCCTATTGGTTTACGCCCCAGCATTGGAAGAAAATCTTGTATCCCCCGCAACTCCGATTTTGGACGATAAAATAAATTACGCTGGATACGCCCCCGAAAATTACGGCGGCAAGTACCACGGCTACGTCAGTATGCGCGAAGCCGTTGAAAAAAGCCTGAACATACCTGCCGTAAAGACCTTGGAAAGCCTTGGAATCGAGCGTGCCGCAAAGTATATGTCCCGACTGAATTTACCCGTTAATCAAAGTGATTTTTCGCTTGCGCTCGCGCTCGGCGGCATGGAAAAGGGATTTTGTTTGTCTGATATAAGCGCGGCATATTCCGCCCTTGCAAACAAGGGCGTTTTTCAGCCCTGCGGATTTATCGCAAAGATAAAAATCAACGGCGATACCGTTTATACAAAACCCGAGAATAAAACGCAATCTTTTTCCGAAGAAACGGCATATTTAATGACCGACGTTTTGCGCACGACCGCAAACAACGGCACGGCAAAAAAATTACGCAGCTTGCCTTGTGAAATTGCCGCAAAAACGGGTACGGTTGGCACAGCCAACGGAAATACCGACGCATACGCGCTTTCGTATACAGCAAAGGACGTAGTATCCGTATGGTTAGGAAATGCCGACAACCGCAAAATCGAATATACGGGCGGTGGCTTGCCCTGTTCTATTTTATTGAGCATTAACGAATATTTATGCAATCAGTTTGCCAGTAGCGGCGTCATACAACCACGCTTTAATCACCCGAAAAACATTGAAGAAGTGCGTCTTGATAAAATCGCATATCAACAACATCACACCTTGGTGCTGGCCGACGATATCGCACCGAATTCTTACGTGTGCAAAGAATTATTCAAAAGCAGCGCAATCCCTTTCAATAAAAGCACTTCCTTTTCTACCCCCTCTATTACGACACCGACGATTGAAATAAAGGACGGAAACGCCGTTATAAAATTTGACGAATATTGCCCTTCGTATTATCATTATAAAATTGAAAGAATGGACGGCGATAATACCGTCGTTTTATACGACGGCGAATTGATTAAGGAATTTAACGATAACACAATCAAAATGCATAAACGGTATATTTATACAGTTACACCAAGATACGATGAACACTCTGGTAGCCCCATTTTTCTACCGTCAATTTCCATTACAAACACCGAAAAAGAGAACAAAAAGGACGAAGTTATCTTAGAAAAAGATTGGTGGGAATATTAAAAAAACGCCTGTCGAAATCACTCTCGGCAGGCTTTTGTTTTTGTTTATAATTTTACTCGATATCCGTTATTTCAAGGCTATCCATCGCCTCTTGGAGTAAAGCATCTACGTCGAGTTTTCTCTCTTCACGCAGGATATCTTCCATCTTAGGACGGGTTACGGGATGATCGGGCAAAAATACCGTACAGCAATCTTCATACGGCAAAATAGACGTTTCATACGACCCGATTTTGTAAGAACGGTCGATAATTTCGTTTTTATCAAACCCAATCAACGGACGCAAAACAGGCAATTTTTCTACAACGGAATTCGACGAGGTAACACCCTCTATCGTTTGGCTGGCTACCTGCCCCAAGCTTTCCCCCGTGATTAGACATTGCGCGCCGAGCTTTGCCGCCAGCCTTTCCGCAAGACGGTACATAAAACGGCGCAACAGCGTAATCATGTATTCCGCCTTGCATTTTCCGTGAATTTCTTCTTGGATTTTGGTTACGCTGATCGAATGCAAACGTTTTACACCCGTATACTGCGAAAGAATTTTTGCAAGTTCCACCACTTTTTCTTTCGCCTGCATATTCGTGTACGGATAGCTGTGGAAATGTAAACACTCGACAACCATACCGCGCTTTGCCAACATATGCCCTGCGACGGGACTGTCTATACCACCTGAAAGCAACAGCAGACCTTTTCCTGCCGTGCCTACGGGCATACCGTTTGCACCTTCGATATAATCACCAAACACCAACGCACGCCCAAACTCACGAATGTCTACGCGCACGGTAAAAGACGGATTGTGTACGTCTACGGACAATTTGCCTTTGGCGTAATCCAAAATCATACCGCCAAGTTCTTTACTGATTTCCACCGAAGTCATCGGATATTTCTTGTCGCCGCGATGAGATTCCACCTTAAACGTTCCGCTAGGTTTTACAAAAAGTTTCGCCGCCTCAAAAATAGATTTCAAATCGGACGAAGTTTCGTATGCAAGACTGATCGTATGCACACCGAATACTTTTTTCAAACGATCTAAAATTTCTTCCGAATCTTCTTCCGCAAACTCTTCAATCAAATACCGTCCGCTTTGCTTAACAAATTTATATTCTATTCCTTTTAACGATTTTTGCAGATTGCTTTCAAATTTTCCCTCAAAGAAAAATCTGTTTTTACCTTTCAAAAACATTTCTGCATAACGAATAATAATTACCTTTTTCATCTTGCTTATTCCTTATTTCATCCGCTTTTTCAACTCTTGTCCGATCTCGTTCAAAATCTGCGCCGCCTGCGCAATTTCCTCGTCCTTCGTGTCGTTCGAAAAACTGATCCTCAGCACACCGTCCGCCGTTTTTTCATCGTATCCGCATGCCAAAATCACTTTGCTGTAACGGTTTTTCGCATTCGAAGAACATGCCGAGCCCGTACCAACGATCAACCCTTTATCGTCCGCCATGTGCAACAAAATTTCCCCACGCAAACCTATCGCCGAAACGCTGAGTATATACGGCGTTCCGCTTTCCGCCGACAAACGCGTGTATACGTCTTTATCGAGCGCAGACCAAAGCCGTTCGCGATACTCCGTCAAGCGAGTGTAATCCTCTTTCATCGTCGCAAATTTCTCTTCCGCTGCATAAACGAATTGCATGATGCCAAACGTATTTTCCGTGCCGCTGCGTCGGCCGCTTTCCTGTCCGCCGCCGATAATATATGCAGGCAATACCAAGGATTTTCGCTTAATCAACGCGCCGACGCCTTTCAAACCGCCTATTTTATGCGCGCTGACCGAATACAAGTCCACCTCTTTGGAAAGTCTAAACGGTATTTTACCGTACGCTTGCACGCCGTCGCTGTGAAAAATAACGCGCGGATTTTTTTCTTTTACAAGCTTTGCGATTTTATTAATATCGTTGATTGCGCCGATTTCGTTGTTTACGTGCATAACCGAAACAAAAGACGTCTTATCGTCTATGAGCGCAAGCAATTTATCTACGTTTACACTGCCGTCCTTATTGAGCGGAGCAAAGCGCGGTTCTGCAATTCCACGTGTTTTTAACTCGTGAAACGCCGCTGAAACCGCGGAGTGTTCCCCAGCCGTCGTCACCGCGTTTCCTCTGCGCGCAAAGGAAAAAATCGCCTGATTGTCCGATTCCGTACCGCACGAAGTAAATACGAGTTCAAACACCGTTTCGTCTGCAACCTTAGAAAGCAAAGCGGAGCGCGCTTTTTTCAGCTCGCCCTGCATTGCAAATCCCTCCTTGTATAACGCGGAAGGATTATAAAATTTTTCCGTTACGTACGCCGTTGCACGCTCAAACGCCTTTACGCAAGGTTTGGTCGTGGCGGCATTATCCAAATAAATCATACGTTCTTTTGTTTCTTTTCCTGCATTACGTAGTCGTGATCAAGTGCGGTGCGCTTTGCAAACTTCATAATATTCATCAAAAGTGTCTCGCGACATTCCAAAATAAACAGCTTTTTCCCGTTATATTCTGCAAGAATATACATAAAAAACTTTCCGTCAGCCGCTTCGCTGTTCGACGTGCAAAAAACGTTTTTCGACGTAGGATCAGCAAAAAAACGATCGAAAGACGGACTGTCGATGTCCCCGATTTGTACGATATCCTCCACGCCAAATTTTGCTAGTAATCTGCGTTTATTTATATTCACAACCCTAGATATTCGCAATTCCCCCGAAACAAAGCAGTAATCATAGCTTATGTTGCAGTTTGATCTCAATCGATTAAAAACGAACCAAAGCCCCATAAACAACGCTGCCGTAACAATGGCCATGATAAATTCACCCGTTAACCTGTTTTCAGTAGGAATACTAAAAAAAGCCAAAAACAGCGCAATCACGCCTAAAAAAAGGGAAATATACGAACAGTACGACCAGATTTTATACTTTCTTCCACCTCGCTTTGCGTTCCGCGCGAGCGAGCTTTCTTCATAAAAAGCTTCCATCCTTATCTCCTATTCCGTCCGTTAAAACCGCCTGCGTTAAATTTCAAGCGTTCCCTCGTACACCGTTTTTACGTTACCCATCAATTCCACGTCGCCGTCCGAATGATAGTTTACCGTCAAATCTCCACCGCGCAGTTTTACCGTTACGTTGGTATCCTTTTCGCAATATCCTGCCAGTACCGCCGCAACGACCGCCGCGCACGCACCCGTACCGCAAGCCCACGTTTCACCGCTGCCGCGTTCCCATACACGCATTTTAATCGTGACTTTATTTACGACACGAATAAATTCGGTATTGATGCCCTCGGGGAAATATTGACTGGTTTCAAATTCCGGACCGATTGCCTTTACGTTGATGGCGTCTACTTTATCGCAGAATACAACGCAATGGGGGTTGCCGACGTTGACCAACGTTACGTCGTAATCTACGCCGCCAATCGTTACCTTTTTACCGACAATTTGCTTTTCGTCCCATACGCAAGGAATCTTTTTCCCTGCGAGTTCTGCCTTGCCAAGATTTACGCTCGCCGTGTTTACTTTACCGCTGAACGAATATACCTTTACGTCGTAAACACCGCTCAGCATTTCAATTTTCAAATCGTTTTTGCGAACGATATTCTTTTCATAGAGATACTTACCTATGCAGCGAATTGCGTTACCACCTGTCGGCGCTTCCTTACCGTCAGCGTTGAAAATACGAATTTTAGCGTCTGCCACTTCGGAATTTTCAATCAACACGATACCGTCGCCGCCGATTCCGTAATGGGGCTGTACGTAGTTGACCGCAATCGATTCGGGGCAGGTAATTTTGCCGTCGCGGTTATCAAATACGATATAATCGTTGCCGCAAGATTGCATTTTGGTAAAATTCAGTTTTAATTTTTCCGCTCTAAGCGCATTGATATCGACAAGTTCGGTATTGTCCTCGGTGAAACGGCTGGCAATGATATCCGCAAGCGCGTTTGCCGTATCCAAAGACGTCAACACCGTGATACCGAGCAAGATTGCATGGTGATGCAAGCGGATAAAGTCGTTAATCGATTCCATATCCGTTTTACCTGTGTACACGATATAGTCGATTTTGCCTTCATCCATCAGCTTAATCACCGAATCCGTCGCAGAAAGTCTTTCCACCACTTGGCAATCGATACCCAAATCGTTGATAACCTTTGCCGTTCCTTTCGTTGCGTACATGGTACAGCCAAGGTCGCCGAATTTTTTAGCAATCGTCAAAACGTCCAACTTATCTTGGTCATTTACCGTCATGTATACGCCAACCGGTCTACGTTCGGACGCATGACACATCTTAAACCCTGCCGAAACAAGCCCCTTAAACATAGCCTCTTCAATCGTCTTACCGATACCGAGTACTTCGCCCGTAGATTTCATTTGCGGACCGAGCTGCGAGTTTACGTCGTTGAGTTTTTCAAAACTGAACACAGGCACTTTTACCGCAACGTACGGCGACGACGGGTATAATCCCGTACCGTAGCCGAGCTTTTTCAATTTTGCGCCGACGATAATTTTGGTCGCAAGTTCTACCATCGGCACGCCCGTAACCTTAGAGATATACGGAACGGTACGCGACGCACGGGGATTTACCTCGATAACGTACAACTGCCCACGATAAATCAAATACTGAATATTGATAAGACCTTTCGTCTTTAATTCCAGAGCCAACTGCGTGGAAACTTCGATAATTCTTTCCAGCATGGTATCTTCGAGGTTATAAGGCGGGTATACCGCAATCGAGTCGCCAGAGTGAATACCCGTACGTTCGATATGCTGCATGATACCGGGGATTAAGACGTCCGTCCCGTCGGAAATAGCGTCTACTTCCAACTCCGTACCCATGAGATATTTATCGCAAAGTACGGGGTTTTCAATACCCTGCGCCAAGATAACGTCCATGTATCTGCAAACGTCTTCCTGTGTGAACGCAATCGTGATATTTTGACCGCCGATTACGTAGGATGGACGGAGCAATACGGGATATTCCAATTTTTCCGCCGCCGCCAAAGCCTCTTCCTTTGTCATAACGGTAATTGCCTTCGGACGGGGAATTGAATATTTTTCAAGCAACGCCTCAAAACGTTCTCTGTCTTCCGCTCTGTCTACGCTGTCCGCGCTCGTACCCAAGATGCGGATACCGTGCGTATCGAAATAGGAACAAAGATTGATTGCCGTTTGTCCGCCGAACGTAATGATAACACCGTAGGGTTTTTCTACGTCCAAAACGTGCTGTACGTCTTCGGGCGTCAACGGTTCAAAATACAATCTGTCCGCCGTATCAAAGTCGGTAGAAACCGTTTCAGGGTTATTATTGATGATAACGACTTCGTATCCAAGTTCTTTCAGCGTCCAAACGCAATGTACGGACGAATAGTCGAATTCGATACCCTGACCGATACGAATCGGACCAGAACCGATTACGACGATACGTTTTTTCTTTGCCTTGTCCACAAAGGGCTTTGCCTCGTCGTGTTCATGAGGGTCGAACGTCGAATAGAAATAAGGCGTTTTTGCAGGGAATTCCGCCGCGCAAGTATCTACCATCTTGTAGGCAACTTTCTTGCGATAAGGCACTTTTTGACCGCTGAGCGCCGCAATATCCTTGTCGAGATAGCCAAGACGTTTCCCCTCGTCGTACAACGCTCTCGTCAGCTTTTCACCGCTTGCAAGACGTTCTTCGTAGCGGATCAAGTTCATGAATTTATTCAAGAACCATCTGTCAATCTTCGTAATATTAAATATTTCATCCACGGACACGCCCTTTTTAAGCGCCGCGTATACGACGAAAATTCTCTCATCCGTCTTTTCGGGTAATTTTGCAATCAATTCCTCTTTCGTCGAGTGGATAAATTTCTTATAATTAAAGGTACTGCAAGAAATTTCCGCACCGCGCACCGCTTTCATCATTGCCATTTCAAAAGACGTACCGATGGACATAACTTCGCCCGTCGCTTTCATGCGCGTACCGAGTTCGCGTTTTGCGTACAAGAATTTATCAAAGGGCCACTTGGGCATCTTTACAACCAAATAGTCAATCGTCGGTTCAAAGCATGCATAGGTATTTCCCGTAACGTCGTTGACGATTTCGTCCAACGTATAACCGAGCGCGATTTTTGAGGTAACTTTTGCAATCGGGAAACCGGTCGCCTTGGACGCAAGCGCCGACGAACGGCTGACGCGGGGATTAACCTCGATAACTGAATATTCAAAAGAGTCGGGGTTCAGCGCAAACTGTACGTTACAACCGCCCTCGATACCAAGCTCTGTAATAATCGACAACGCCGCCGTACGGAGCATGTTGTATTCTTTCGTAGAAAGGGTTACCGCAGGAGCAACAACGATAGAGTCGCCCGTGTGGATACCGACGGGATCGACGTTTTCCATCGAACAAACCGTCAAGCAGTTGCCCTTACAGTCGCGGATAACCTCAAATTCGATTTCTTTCCAGCCTGCGATATATTTTTCAATCAAAACCTGCGTAATCGGGGAAAGCATCAAACCGTTGTGCGAAATCAAGCGAAGTTCTTCTTCGTTATACGCAACGCCGCCACCCGCACCGCCGAGCGTGTATGCAGGACGGATAATTACGGGATAACCGAGCTTGTTGGCAATCGCAACGCACTCGTCCACCGTGTACGCAATATCGGACGGAACGCAAGGCTGATTAATTTTTTCCATCGTTTCTTTGAAAAGCTCTCTGTCTTCCGAACGGTCAATCGCGTCCAGTTTCGTACCGATTAATTTTACGCCGTGTTTATCAAGAAAACCAGATTTTGCAAGTTTGCAACCCATAGTCAAACCCGTTTGACCGCCAAGAGAGGCAAGCAAACTGTCGGGCTTTTCTTTAAGAATAATACGTTTTAAGCTTTCTTCCGTCAACGGTTCGAGGTAAATCTCGTCCGCAAGCGCCTTATCCGTCATGATGGTTGCGGGGTTAGAGTTACAAAGCACGACGTTAATCCCCTCGCTCTTCATAACGCGGCACGCTTGCGCGCCTGCGTAGTCAAATTCTGCCGCCTGACCGATTACAATCGGACCGGAGCCGATTACAAGAACTTTCTTAATATCACTTTTCTTAGGCATATTATTTCACCTCTTCCATCATGGTAAAGAATTTTTTATACAAAGGATTTTCGGGATTGCCGATACTGCAAGCCTCGGGTTGGAACTGCGTGCTGATTGCTTTCAATTCGTCGTATACGATACCCTCGCAAGAATTGTCGTTTGCATTGACAAAACGAACTTCCCCTTGCGTTACGCTGTCAGACACGACTTCAAAGCCGTGGTTTTGCGTAGAAATGTATACTTTGCCGCATTTTTTGCATTTAACGGGCTGATTGCTACCTCTGTGCCCGTATTTGTGTTTTACGGTTTTCGCGCCGAGCGCCAAAGCCAACAACTGATGCCCAAGCCCGATACCAAAGATAGGCTTTTTCCCAACGAGTTTTGCGATTTCCGCAATGATTTCCGTATTCTCCGCAGGATTGCCCGCACCGTCGGAAAGGACTACGCCGTGCGCGCCCGTCGCAAGAATTTCTTCCACCGTAGACGTTGCAGGCATGTCGATTACGTTACAGCCTTGCGCAAGCAAGTTATCAATCATACTGCGACGCGCCCCAAAGTTCCAAAGCGCCACCGTATAGTTTGCGTTTTCCGTTTGATAAAAACCCTTTTCGTTTTTCGCCACCGTTTTTACGGCGTTTTCAATGCGGAAAGCGGACATTGCCTTGATTTCCTCTTCCGTCAAAGGTTTTTTGCTAACGCGTGCGTTCATAGCCCCTTCTTCACGCAGGATTTTCGTAATTTGACGGGTATCTACGCCGTAAATCCCGATAACGCCCTGTTCTTTCAAATACGTTTCCAACGTGCCTTCCGCGCGGAAATTAGACGGCTGGTCGCAGATTTCGCGCACAACGTACGCCGAAACCCAAGCTCTATCGCTCTCCACGTCGCTTTTCATCATGCCGTAGTTCCCAATCAGCGGAAACGTCTGCACGACGATTTGTCCATAGTTGGACGGGTCGGTAAGCGTTTCTATATACCCGACCATACCCGTCGAGAACACAAGCTCACCCGTGATTTCTCCATCCGCACCGAACGCACGGCCTTCAAAGACCGCGCCGTTTTGTAACGTTAAATAAACCTTTTTGTTTTTCATAAGCATACCCTTTATATAAATTGATTTTTTACCGTTTTTACAAAAAATAAGACTGATTTTGAAAAATCAGCCCCGTTTTACGAAAGAATTATATTTTTGGAAAATAGAAAAATGAGCAATCCCGCCAAGAGAAATCACGTTTATCTCTTTACGGTCTGCGTTCATATTCGTCTTTTGCATAAGATCCACAAAATACATAGTACACCTGCTCATTTCTATATATTATAGCATCAGGCAATTTCTTTGTCAACTTTTCTAACGGTTTTTTGACAAAAAAATTATAATTTTTACAATCAATTTTTCGATACTTATCCCACCGTCAATCGACGCAACCAAACGCAACGCTGCGAAAATTGCCCACGCCAAGGTCAACCTCTAAGGTAAACTCCTTTTCCGAAAGCAATTCTTCCATTAAAGCGGGATTTTGCGGCAATTTTTTGCCGTCCTCAAAAACGAGCAGGCGCGCGTGCGGCGTTCTTACCGCAATTTTTATTGCCGTAACGTCTTCTACTGCGCCTAGTTGCGCCAAAGCGTATAAGACGCCGTCTACGTCCGCTTTTTTCTCTAAAAACCCCTTCTTAACAGCGTTTGCCCCGACGAGCGTTTTGCCCGTTTCTCTCGCAATCTGTTTTGACCTTGCCCCCAAAATCTGACAGGAAAAGCCTTGGCGTTTGCCGCCCGTTATAATTGCTTTGCAAACTTTCGTCAACGTCAGTTGCAAAGCCCCGACAAATTTTTGATACTCTGTATCCGTACAATTAATTTTATAATTTCCCGCTTTACCGTTGGCGAGAATAAACACCGCGTCGTTGGGAGAGGAAATCCCGTCTATATTTAAGCCGTTCAACGTTTCTCTCGTTACCGCGGAAAGTGCCTTTTGTAACATTTCGGGCGTGATATTGACGTCCGTCGTTAAAAAAACGAGCGTCGTTGCCATATTCGGACAAACGTGTTTACTTGCCTTAAACAGAACGCCTATTTTACAGGTAAACGCGCCAAGTTCAAAAGAAAAGGACTTCTGCCCGCCGATTCCGTCTTCCCCTATAAGCGCGCGCACAGCGTCATCCCCACCGCTTTCTCGGTTCAAACGCAACGGTAGTTCTTTTACGCCGCGTTCAAAATTCTCAAAGTACAGCGGTTTTCCGATCTCTCCCGTTGAGGCAATTAAAATATCTTCCTTACGAATAACAAACCGTTTTTCAACCAAACCGCAAACCCTATCGGCAAGCTTAGCTCCACCCTCGAAAAATACGTTTGCCACGCCGCCGTTGACCACGATTGCACGCGAATATCCGTCTGACAAATGCTTTTTAGAAAGCACGCTCGGCGCGCCGACTTCTCCGTCCGCGTATACCGCGGCGGTTGCGCAACGGCAATCGGCAAGCAGCAAAGCAAGGTCCTCTCCCTGCGCGCGAATACCGCAGGCGCATGCCCCTGCTAAAAAACCGTCGGGAGCGCAAATACCGCCCTCTATCGCCGTTAAATTTCTGTTGACGCCGTTCTTTCTCATATTCTTATTTCTTATTCTTCAAACCAAAGTTGCGACTGTGTAACCAGCTCTCCATTTTCGTTAAAACCGTGCGCTAAATAACTGCCGTCGTCCTGCTTTTTGCGATAAAAACAAAGCGTTTCGTTCTCTTTTACCTGCTTTACGTACGTAATCATAAATCGTTTTAATTTCATGCGTGAAAGCTCGTCAACGGAGAAACAATTCAAACAATAATCGGCGTATCTCGTGTTGTTGACGTGCATATTATGGTCGTATTCGGAATTCGCAATCGTGAGGATAAACTTGCGCTCCACCTCTTCGGGCTTAAACGTCGGAATTTTCCAACGCAAACCGTCGAAGAGTTTCGTCGTATTATAGGTGGAATAATCCTGATTGTCAATCACGTCCGATTTTAATAATTTTGCCGTTGCAAGGTCAATTAAACACCACCGAGAACTCGCGTTTGTACAAAGCTCTCCACTACCCGAGAAAATTTGATATTCCCTACCGAAAACGACGTGCGAAGGGGGCGTTGGCCACGTTTTGATGCGAACGGTATCCCCAAGCTTGGCAGGCTGTATAAATTCGCAATAAATATTCGAAACGATAAACGCATACCCGCGCGGTTTTACAAAATCGTAACCGAATCCAAGTTCGTCCGCGCTGGAACATGCCACCTCTTCCAAGTAAGCAAGCGTCGTAGAAACTTTCATTTCGTCTTTGAAATCGACGTCGCAATATTTAATTAAAAATTCTTGATTGTGTTCGTATTTTTCCATAGCTATTACAGTATACAGCATTTGGGGAAAAATGTCAATGTTTGGGGTGTGAAAATTTTGTAAAAAACCGCCGATTTATCTATATTTTTATCTGTAATATATTGACAAAATCCACTCTTTGTGGTATAATACTATTCGTAAGATATAAATACCGTCAAACCCTTTTATTTTCAAGGGGTTTCCCATACGGAAACTTGGTATTATATCTGACAGACAACTACTCTGTCTGACAAAATCACACAGGAGAAAATTATGAACAAAGACGACGTGTTAAGTCAAGACGCAGGCATTACCGGCGGCGAAGAAAAACAACAGAGTATCAGCGCCGATTTGATTCGCGGACACATCAACACCATCATTTTGCGCAGTCTGTACGACGGCGATAAATACGGGTATGAAATCATCAATGAAATCGAAAAGAAGAGCGGCGGCTTATATTCCTTAAAGCAGCCCACGCTGTACAGCGCATTGAACCGTTTGGAAAGTCTTCAATATGTAACGTCCTATAAGTCGGAGGCCAAG
>JAZNXZ010000104.1:0-5914 GCA_045594165.1 Candidatus Scatosoma sp. | reverse complement strand
TGTCTTTGTCGGGTATTCGCGATATATCCACCATCCAAACGCCGCCCTCCGCCCGATTGCCCGTGCAAACGTACGTGGTAGAGGAAACGGAAACGCTGATTCGCGACGCGTGCATTCGCGAACTTTCCCGTGGTGGTCAGGTCTTTTTACTGTACAATCGTGTCGAGAGCATCTTCACGTTTGCGGCGCGTATTAAACAGATATTGCCGGAGGCGAAAATTTCCGTTGCGCACGGCAGAATGGACAAAACGACTTTGGAAAATGCCGTAATCGATTTTTACAGCGGAAAATCGGATATCCTTATCACGACCACGATCATCGAAAACGGCATCGATTTGCCCAACGCCAACACGTTGATTGCAATCGACAGCGATAAATTGGGGATTTCGCAACTCTATCAGTTGAAAGGTAGGGTGGGCAGAGGCTCTAATTTAGCGTATGCCTATTTCACGTTCAAGCCCGAACGCGTGATGAGCGATAACGCCTCCTCGCGCTTAAAAGCGATTATGGAATTTACCGAGCTTGGTTCGGGGTATAAACTTGCCATGCGTGATTTGGAAATCCGCGGTGCAGGCAACGTACTCGGCGCAGAACAGCACGGACACATGGATAGAGTGGGGTACGAGTTGTATTCTAAACTTTTGAAAGAAGAATTGACGGGGGAAACGCAGACGGTTGCGGAACTCGATATTCGCGTCAACGCCTATATTCCCGAAAAGTATATCGAATCTTCGGCGGGAAGATTGGATAGCTATAAGCAGATAGCCGAGATTTCTTCCGTTGCCGACTACAAGCGTGTATATTCGTCGTTGATGGACACCTACGGCGAACTGCCGCGCGCGGTGGAAAACTTACTGGTCATTGCGGCGTTGAAAAGCTACGCGGCAAAATTCGGCGTGAAGAAGATATCCCTCATCAAAGGGGTAGGCGCGTTGGAATTTTCTGGGATAGAAACGCTGGGCGATAAGCGTATACAGGCGGCAATGGACAAATATGCAGGGCACGTGCGCCTGAATATGACCGAAGCGCCCGTGCTGGAATTTTTTGGGTACAAAGAAAACGTTACGGTAATGGCGGAAATGACAAAATTTTTGAAATTTGCCGTAACTTTCGCTTAGATTTCACTAAGAAACGTTTGCGTTTTTAAGAAAAATGCGGTATAATAAATGCTGACGATATATTACAAAGGGCAAATTGCGCCCTTTTACCAGTATCGCATAACAAAGTAGGATAAAAAATCGGAGAGATTTTATGAGCAAAAAGAACTTAAAAAAGACAGCGGCATTGATGCTCGGTTTGGCACTCACGGTAGGTGCAACGGGTTGTAACTTTGTCGTTACGGACAATGCACGTGATTTGGAACAGACGGTTGCGACGGTTGATATTTCTGCGGCGCTCAGAGAAAACGAAAAATTCGGCGTTGAAATTGCTGAGGACGTTAGCGAGATTCTCGGTAAGTCGGAAATTTCCAAACGCGATCTCGTTACCTCTTTCCTTAGCACAGGTTCTTCTACCGCGCAAACGTACGGTTACGAGTACACGATCAATATGCTGTTGAACAGCCTTATCCAATACGAGATTATGACGCAATACGCGGTTGCTTGGTATCTTGCTGAGGAAAAATTCGGTTTGACGAAAGACGGTCACGACGCATACGTGGCAGACGCTTTGGCGGCTGCAAAAACGGAAGATTCCAAAAAAGCGGAGCTTTTGGCTGCGCATCCTGAAATATTGACGTTGCAATACTTCCTGACGGAAAACGGCAAGAAAGAAGAAATGGATAATTACGAACGCGCGGTTTATAATTTGAAAAAATCGTTGAACGATTCGTTGGATTCCTTGGAAACGCAATATATCAAGGCGGACGAACACGACCACGAAGAAGAAACACGCACGTTGCCTACGGGCGTTGATACGCAAAAAGAAGAACATTATTCCAACGACTACAAGGTTTATACGGGGCGTAACGACCTTGCGGATTGCGGCGATTACGAGGCGCAGGAAGGTTCGACGACGATCAGCAGAAGAAAGGCGTACAACAGTATGCTTGCTAATTTGCACAGCTACGGTTTGATTTCTACCAGCGCAGGCAAGGTTGAAAATCCCTCGGATGTCGAGCATATGGACTATTACTACGTAGAGCTTTCTTCTGCGTTGACTCAAGCGCTTATTAACAAATACTACGAAGACGTTGAAGAGGAAGTAGAAAGAAAGATGGATTATACCTACGTTCAGAGTAAGTATAACACTTTGCTTGCCGAACAGACGCGTACGTACGAGAACAAGTCTGCTGATTTCAAAACGCAGATGGGGAACGTAACCGATTCTACGTTCTTGCTGTACGGTTTGGAAAATTTCGGTTATGTCTACAATATCCTTATTCCATTCTCCGTAATGCAGGAGATTGAATATAACGAATATAAAGACCAAGGCTTGAAGACCAACGATTTGCTGTTGAAGAGAGCGGACGTTTGGGAAAATATCAAGGCGGAAGATCAGCGTTCTACGTGGATCAGCGACGACGACCATACCAACTATTCGTTTGAAAAAGTCGAAGAAGTAGAGGGTAAAGAAGTTACTAATTATTATTTCTTCGAAAATCATTTCGGTGCAGACGAAACGGTTGTAGCGCAATACGAAGAAATCAGACATTATGCCGGTCAATATCCCTTCCAAGGTACTGTGACCACAAAAGACGGTGAGCTCGAAATCAACGCAAAGACGGATAACACCGTGGACGACGTTTTGAATGAGATGCTTGGGCTTATCAAGACGGTGAGCGGTGGTCTTGATTCGAAAGAGTTGACGGAAGAAAACTATCTTGACAGTGGCAAGACTAAGTACGAATATTACAGAAGTACCAAGGATTATACGAAGAAAGAAGAAAAGACGGACAAAGACGGCAATACCGTTATGTTTGATACAGGCGAAGTAGACGATTATTCCCGTTTCATTTACCGCAAAGGTCAAATCCAGTTTACGGAAACCCCGAAAGCAAGCGATTTCTTCAATCCTGCAAGCCAATCCTATAAGGCGTTGTCGGCAGTAAACGAAATGGTTTTCGCATACAGCACCGATCCCGGTTCGTTGAACGCAAACATGGGTTACGTGGTTTCCCCTTACGGCAACGGTTACGTGGCAGAGTTTGAAGAGGCGGCGCAATGGGCTGTTGAAAACGGCGTTGGTTCTTGGGCGGTCGTTCCTACCGATTACGGTTGGCATATCATCTATTGCTCGTTCAAATATGACGGCGGCGAAGTGTATACGTATAATCATGCGGAAGCGGTAGGCGATACGGCTGTAGAAGGCTCGTTCTCCAAACTCTTCTACGATTCGTTGAAGACGGAAATGATTAGCGGTACGACGTCGGAAATTCAATCGGTGGTACTCAATCAGTTCAACAACGATAAAGCGGTACAGAAATTCGAAAAGGCATACAGAGACCTTTGGGAATCCTAATGTAAAACAAAATGAAAAAGCGGAACGCAAGTTCCGCTTTTTTTGTATAAAGCGCGCTCTATTTTGGAAAAATAGAAAAGGGGGTGCATCATGAAAAAAGTTTACCGTTTTTTAATCCTGGCGACGTTCTGTGCGAGCTTTTTTTTCGCAGGTTGTAAATTAAGCGAAGAGCATGCGTTTCGCTTTTACGATAATGCCGAGGCATATACGCCGGGGAGCTTTACAGGTGAAAGCGCAACCGTTCAACAGGTGGAAATCGATTGGTACGGGGGCACGGTTGAGATTGAAAAAAGTTCTTCGGAAAAGGTATTTGTTTTTGAGGAAGAGAGTGAACTCTCGGAAGAAAAAAGCCTATACACGTACCTAGACGAAGGGGTTTTACGGGTTAAATATTGTCAATCGGGTTTTTGCGGAAAAATCGACGAAACACAGAAGAATTTACAGGTAGAGATTCCCAAGGACGTGGGGATAAAGATCAACGGCGTCAACGTAAACGTATATCTTGGCGTTTTGGACGTAAAATCGTTGGACGTGAAGACGGAAAAAGGTTGCGTGGAAGGGGAAAGTATCGTTTGTCAGCGTGCTGAAATAGAAACGGACAGCGGATATATCGGTATCGGCGCGTTGACGGCTGAGCAGATAGAAATCGACAGCGATTCGGGGGACGTTCACGTGGGATTACCGAATTGTAGGGAAGGAAAAATAGAAACGGAAAACGGGAACGTTACACTGTATTTGCAGGGGGACGTATGCGCGTTGATTAAATTTGAGAGCGAACGGGGAAAGCTCTTGACCGATCGGTATTATGAAGAAAAAGAGGGTGTATATTTTTTTAAGCAAGAAAGGGAAGAAATGCTAAATGAAACAAGCTCTATTCCGTTGCTCGTGAAAACGGAAAAGGGAAATTTACGGGTGCAATAAACAACAAAACCCCCCAAGCGAAACCGTTTGGGGGTAATTATATACAAAAAAATCCGCCTGTGCCGCACCTCAACGAAGGGTGAACCCGCTATAAGCAGGTGGGTGCCGCATCTTGACGCGTCGAACTTTCCGTATAAATACAGACCTTGTCTATCGCCGAGAATAACCGCTCCCGAATAAATATTGTGGATTCCGCAAAAGCGTTGAACTCCGTACACCGCAGATTGTATCTATATTATACTCGCGCTAACAGGCTTTGTCAACAAAATGCGTATGGAAAATTATGCGTTCAATTTTTGCAAGAAAGCATAGATTTCCGCCTCGAAATTCAAGCCGTACCGTTTGTCGGGAACCTCGACGGCGGTGCGCTTGATGGCATTTGAAACGAAATCAGAGGAAAGCTTGATGGCGGTTTCTTCCGATTTACCGCGCGCAAGCGCGCCGATAAACGCCGAGGCAAACACGTCGCCTGCGCCGTGGAAAAATCCCGCTACGTTTTCGTGTTGGTAGATTTGCGTGTTGCCCTGTTCGTCCGTATACCATACGGAAATAGAATTTTCGTCTGTCACCCCGGTAATCATAGCGCGGGGGCAAAGGTTTTGCAGTTTTTTCAAACAATACTCAGCGTTGTCGTTGGTCAAAGGGTAGGGCACGTCCGCAAGATAGCACGCCTCGGTGACGTTGGGCAGAATATAATCGGCAAGACGGCACAAATCCCGCATTTTCTCGATAAATGCATCGGTAAAACCTGCGTATAATTTACCGCCGTCGCCCATAACGGGGTCGACGATAAATTTGCCACCCTCTTTTAAGAATTCCGCGCGGATTTGCTTTACGGTTTCGATTTGGTCGATACTGCCAAGATAGCCGCTGCAAATATAATCAAATTGCAAACCCAACGTTTTCCAATGCGCCAAAATGTTGGGAATCTCTTGTGTAAGGTCGTGAAAGGTGTATCCAGTAAAACCGCCCGTGTGCGTGGAAAGAATTGCCGTAGGCAAAACGCTGCATTCCACACCGCAAGCGGAAATAATCGGCAAAGACGTCGTCAAAGAGCATTTACCGACGCAAGAAATATCGTTAATGGCTAAAACGCGCATAGAAATTGTTCTCCGAAAAAGAATTTTTGATAAATCCATTATAATTTTCTTGCTTTTTTTTGTCAAACGGATTAAAATAGAAACGTGAGAAAAAATGCAATTTTTTTTGCGAAAGAGGTAGAATTATGTTTATCACGGGTGAAATCAACGAAAACACGGTTGCGTACGCGGATTTTGAAAAGTACGAAAACCAAGTTATCACGATAAAGGGTACGATACACAATATCCGTATGATGTCGGATTTTGCGTTTGTTATTTTGCGTACGGCGCGCGAAACGATTCAATGCGTTTACGCGGAAAGCTTTTCCGATTATCGCATGAGCGAGGACGTAAAGGAAGAATGCGCGGCGAAAATCACGGGTAAAGTCGTTGCAGGGGAAACCAAAGACGGCAGCAAACGTTACGAGGTACAAATTCACGGTATCGAACTACTT
>JAZNXZ010000103.1:0-2118 GCA_045594165.1 Candidatus Scatosoma sp. | reverse complement strand
TTCTTTCAAAGATTGACAAAGGGGATAAAAGGGAGTATAATAGGCGTATGAAACGGAATTTTGACCTTTTGATGCAGGAACAAATGAAAAAGGTGGAAAAGGGTACGCCGCTGCTGTTGCATAGCTGCTGCGCGCCCTGTTCGTCCGCGTGTTTAGAACGGATAAAGGACGTTTTTAACGTTACGGTTTTGTATTATAATCCGAATATCGACGAGGTTGCAGAGTACGAAAAGCGCAAAGCCGAACAAATCCGTTTTTTGCAGGAAACGGGTTGGGCGGATATCTTAGATTGCGACCACGACGCAGAGGCGTTTATTGAAATGGCAAAGGGAAAGGAAAACGAGCCGGAGCGCGGCGCAAGATGTTACGACTGTTACGCTTTGCGGTTGGAAAAGACGGCGCAGGTGGCAAAGGGAAACGGGTTTTTATGGTTTGGCACGACGTTGACCTTATCACCCCATAAAAATGCCGAGTGGTTAAACGAAATCGGCGAAAAGGTGGGGGGACGGTATGGGTTGAACTACCTTTACAGCGATTTCAAAAAGCAGGGCGGATATTATAGGTCGATTGATTTGTCCAAAGAATACGGATTGTATCGGCAGGATTTTTGCGGTTGTAAATTTTCAAAACGATAAACAAAGAGCAAGGCTGAAAACCTTGCTCTTTACGTTTTACGGTGGTATTTTTAATATTCTGCGCTTTCGATTACGCCGCCGCCAAGACAGTTGATTCCGTCGTATAAAACGGCGTACTGCCCTTCGGTAACCGCGCGTTGCGGCTCGGCAAATTCGATATGCAACGTGCCGTCGGGACGTATCGACACGTGTACCTTTTGGTCGGGCTGACGGTAACGGAATTTCGCCATGCAGTCGAATTCGTTTGCGGACGGCTTAAAGGGTATCCAGTTAAATCCGCTCACCTCGCACGATTTGGAATAGAGCGGCGCTTCGTCACCGTGGGAAACGTACAGAACGTTGTTTGCCAAATCTTTCTTTACGACAAACCATCTGCCGCCCTCGTTATCGCCCTTAATGCCGCCAAGTTCCAAACCCTTGCGTTGACCGAGGGTGTAATACATCAAGCCGATATGTTCGCCCACTTCCTTGCCCGACAGGTCGAGGATTTTTCCTTTTTGCGCAGGCAGGTAGGTTTGTAAAAACTTTCTAAAATTGCGCTCGCCGATAAAGCAAATGCCCGTGCTGTCTTTCTTTTTCGCGGTGGCAAGCCCCTTTTCCAAGGCGATTTTGCGGATTTCGGGCTTTTCCATGTCTTGCAAGGGGAACAAAACGTCGGCAAGCTGGCTTTGGGAAAGCTGGTTCAAAAAATACGTTTGGTCCTTGTTTTGGTCCTTAGCTTTTTGCAACAAATGCACGCCGTTTTCGTGCGCGATTTTGCAATAATGCCCCGTCGCGATATAGTCCGCACCCAAACGTTTTGCCTCTTGTAAAAAGGGACCGAATTTGATCTCGCGGTTGCACAAAACGTCGGGGTTGGGGGTTCTGCCAGCCTTGTATTCGGCAAGGAAATAGGAAAACACGCGGTCCATGTATTCCTTGGCGAAATTGACGGTGTAATAGGGGATATCGAGCACAGCCGAAACGCGGCGCACGTCCGCGAAATCGTCCTCGGCGGTGCAGCAACCGTTTTCGTCGTTTTCTTCCCAGTTGAGCATGAAAAGACCAATGACGTTATAGCCCTGTTCTTTCAAAAGCAGAGCGGCAACCGAGCTATCCACGCCCCCACTCATGCCCACGACGACCGTTTTCGACATACCGTATCTCCTTTTTTGTTTTTTATCACGGTTATTATAGCACAGAGCCGCAAAAAAGGAAAGCGAAAAGGACGGGGAATTTTTCGCAATTTGCAAGCAAAGTCGAAAAAGGGGGAAAGAAAATTAAAAAAAGGGCGTTTAGCGTGGTGGAAACGCTTGCAAAAGGGTGGCAAAAAATAGTAAAATAGAGTTGCTTTTTAAGAGAGCGACAAAATAAACGTATCCGTAGTCTAATTGGATAAAATATTGGCCTCCGACGCCGACGTTCTGGGTTCGAGCCCCAGCCTCGAGCCGAACCGTACCCATAACGCAACCTTAACCTAAAAGGTAAAGTGCAGGAAATTCCT
>JAZNXZ010000102.1:0-9354 GCA_045594165.1 Candidatus Scatosoma sp. | reverse complement strand
GACAGTTTACAGCAACCCGTCCAAATCGATTGCGCGGCAAATTTTTGCAATCTTGGATTTTTCCAACTTAATCTCTTCGCCCTTATCTTCCAAATACACACACGTTTCGTCATGCCCTTTCAAAGTCAACTCGAAAAACTTTTTACCTTTGAGCGGCGCAAACAGCTTGACCTCCACCTTTTGCCCGATACATTTCGCATAATCGCGGTCGGTTTTGAGAGGTCTGTCCAAACCGGGGCTGGACACGTTGAGTGTGTACGGCGCACCAAAGGTCGGGTCTACTTCGTCCAACACAGGGTCGATTGCACGGTGAAATTTCTCGCAAACGTTCAAATCCACGCCACCGTCGATATCAATATACACGGTGAGGGAGGGTTCTTTGCCCTGCTTAAACTCCACTTCCACAATCTCGACACCCTGCTCGTCGGCAATCGGTTGCAACGCGCCTTGAATTTCTTCTATCGTTTTCGTTTTCATAATACCCCTGAATAGCATTATTGAGAGCGGTTTTTCGCCGCTCTCAATAACACAATCATTATTAAGTATCCTTATTATACCATTATTCTATGCAAATTGCAAGCGTTTCAGCGCACTTTTTTGCATATTTTTTACAGCAATCCTTCTTCCGCCAAATCTTCGTACAAGCATTGTACGAGTTTTAATTGCTCCCCACGAAATACGTACGGCCAAGAAAGCAAATGCATCCCGACGACTACGGCAATTTTGTTATGCGCATCAATCATCAAATACGTACCTGCCGCGCCGTCCCAACCGTATTCGCCTGCCTTCAACCCCCAAGGCGTATCCTTTTTACGAACGCGCACACCCAAACCGTATACGTATTCGCCCCCCTGCACGCAAGTAAAGGCATTTTCCACCTGCATTTCCGCGTGTGCCGTCGAACGGACGTTTTCCAAAGTCCTTTCTTGCAACAGCCGATATCCGTTTTGCGCAACGCCGCCGTTCGCAAGCGTTACGGCAAACTTTGCATAATCTTCCATATCCGAAATCGCCCCTGCGCCGCCGCTATCGTAATTTTCTCCAAGCACCAAACGGTTGCACGGCTCAATCTGCCATATTTTACCGCTCTCGTCGCAGTCGTACATATCGTACATACCCTTGTTTTCGATATGAAAGCCGCTGTCCTGCATCCCAAGGGGCTGAAAAATCACTTCGTCCATATACGCCGAAAAACGTTTTCCGCTGACCTTTTCCATCACCGCCGCCAAAACGTCATGACAAAGGCTGTATTGAAAACGCGTCCCCGGTTCAAACGACAACGGCGTTTTAATAAAGGCGTTTACAGCGTCCAAAGTGGACGGTTTCCCGTCCGTTTTTTGCAACAGTTCTTGCACGGGTTGCGTCTGCACGTCATAGGTAAACCCCGCGGACATAGTCAAAAGATGGCGAACTGTCATCTTATTTTTCGTCGGTACGGCATTTCCGTTTTCGTCCAAAACAAAGGCGTCTTTATAGGCGGGTAAATACTTTTCCACGGTATCGTCTAACGAGAGTTTTCCCTCTTCCACAAGCCGCATTGCGCACGCAACCGTCATCGGTTTGGTAGCGGAAAACAAAAACAGCCGCTCCTTTCCCGTTACCGCTTTCCCGTTGGCTTTGCCGTACGAAAACAAATTCTCATACCCTTTATACAAGCGCACGTCGAGATAAGGCAAACCCTTTTCTTGACATAATTTTTCAATATACGCAACCGTTTTTCTTCCGTTCATTGCGATACGTCCCCCGCCAAATCTTATTCTTAGTCCAATTTCTCTTTTGCTTTTACCAACTCGATAAACACTTTTGCCGTTACGCAAGCGTCGTCAAATGCGCGGTGATGATTAAAGGTAAAACCGTAATAATCCGCAACGGTGTTCAGCTTATAATTCGCCAATCTTCCACGCAACACCTGTTGTGCCAAATGCAAAGTATCGTATTGCTTTTTATCAAAAATATATCCGCATTGCTCCCCGTAATAGGACACGAAACGGTAATCGAACGTAACGTTATGCCCCACCAAAAGCGCACCGTCGCAAAATTTATAAAAATCAGCCAACACCTGCTCGTATTCGGGCGCGCCGACAAGGTCGGCGTCCTCTATCCCCGTCAAATTGATAATCTCTTTGGATAACCGTTCGGGACAAGCGACAAAAGAGGAAAATTTTTCCACGATTTCGCCGTTTACGATTTTCACCGCGCCCAACTCGATAATCCTATCCATCCTACCCATTGCAGGATTGTTGTTCAGCCCCGTCGTTTCTAAATCGAAACAAACGAACACGTTCTTTTTCAAATCGTCTGGAACAAAACGGTCTTCAAAAAGCCCCGATTGCGTATAATCGACGTACGGTTCGGGAAAAACGGTGTGATAAAATTTCGGCACGGGCTTACTCTTTCTCGCCTCGGGAACAAACCCGTCGGGCGGCGTCCCCAAGTTAATCTTCGCCGCCTTGAACGATTTCGAGCCTTTATACTCCTCGTTCACGCCCGTAATCATTATTTTATCTCCCACCTTAATCTCGCGCACCTTTTCCACGGTCGCTTTTTTGGGGAAATAGGTCGTACGCAACCCGCCCGACCCGTCGTTAATCGACACCGAAAAGCGAGTTTTTTCCGTATCCTCGCCCGTCTCGTCGTTGTGTTTTACGTACTTAATTTCTTCGATATACGTTACGTCGCCGCAGACCGTATACACCCCTTCGACGTTATGGCTATCCGCTATGTAGACCGCTTTCGTCAGTTGTTCGTACGTGTCCGCGCCGTCAATTTTTTTATAATTTTCAATTTGGAAACGCCGTATTTCCAACGCCGCCACCTCTTCGGTTTCTTCTACCCGTTCGTCCAAAATCGACGCGTCGGGCTGCTCCTTTTCCACGAGGCGCACGTTGCCGTAAAAACTACCGCAATACCCGCTCATGAGATATTTGCTCGTTTCGTCCAAAATCTTCCCCGACGAGAACAACGTTTGTTCCCCCGACGCAATTTCCACGCAAAAATTCGCCCCGCTAGACAGCATTTCCACCTTGATATTTTCTCTTTCTAAAAAAGCGGCTGCCGCAGGGAAATTTTTGCCGATAAATTCAAAAATCTTATCCCCGACCATCTGCGCGTCAGGCACGCGCTTAACGATTTTCACGCGCGCAGAAAACTCCGCAGGCAAATACTTTTCCGATATTCTTTTCGCATCACGTTCTTCCTGTTCCGAATACGTCCTATCCGTTACCAGGAAAAACTCCGCGCAATTATCCCGTTTTCCAACGGATATTCCGCATAAGATTGCGTTTTTCAATCCGTCCAACGCGCGGATTTCTTCTAAATATTGTCCCGTCTTACTCGCCATCTAACAACAACCTAATTTCCTTAAAAAATTCCTCTTCGGCGTCCGCCGCCGCAACTTTTTTATACGCCACGCCCTTTTTGAAAATCAAGCAAGAGCCGTTGCCGCCCGCAATCCCCAAATCGGCGTCTTTCGCCTCGCCAGGGCCGTTTACAACGCACCCCATCACCGCAATCTTCGCGCGTTTTCGATAATTGCGCACAAAATCCGATACTTTATTCGCAAGCCCCATGCTCTCCCAAGCGCAACGCCCGCACGTCGGGCAGGACACCACCTCGACAAAGTCCTCTTCCAACCCGCAAGCCCGCAAAATATTTTTTGCCGCATATATTTCCTGCACGGGGTCGTCCGTGAGCGAAACCCGAATCGTATCCCCGATACCGCTAAGCAACAAACTACCGATCCCTACCGCACTTTTCACGATACCGCTTTCCGTCGTGCCTGCCTCCGTCACGCCAAGATGCAAAGGATAATCGGTTTTTTGCGACAGCAACGTATACGCACCCACCGTCAGCGGTACGTCCGACGCCTTTACCGAAATAACGATATCGCTAACGCCAAACTTTTCCAAAATCCCAACGTTATAGAGCGCGCTTTCCACCAAAGCGCGTTCACTTCTGCCGTACTTTTCCAAAAAATTCTTTTCTATACTGCCCGTGTTTGAACCGACGCGCACGGGAATTTTATGCGCCTTTACACAATCGGCAACGTATTGAATCTCCTTTTCGCCTCCGATATTCCCGGGGTTAATACGCACCTTATTCGCCCCGTTTTCAATCGCCATTACGGCAAGTTTCGGCGAAAAGTGAATATCCGCCACCAAAGGCGTTTTGATTTTTTCCACAACTTGTTTCACGGCAAGCGCGTCCGCCTCGTCCGCAATCGCCACGCGCACAATTTCACAACCCGCCTTTTCCAAAGCCGCAATCTGCGCCACCGTGCTTTCCACGTCCGACGTTTTCGTCGTGGTCATAGATTGAATTTTTATACGTTCGCCGCCGCCGATTTTCACGCCGCCAACCGAAACGAGTTTCGTCTGTTTTCTCATAATTCCACCGTACGTCCAATTTTTCTTTTCAAATACGCGTAAAATCGGCAATTACCCCCAACACGGTACGCATTGAAAAGAGTTTAGCCGTTCTTTTTTTCCTTGTCCGCTTTCATCATTTGTTTGAGTTCCGTCATAAACGAGGACAAATCCTTAAACGAGCGATACACGGACGCATAGCGCACGTACGCCACCTCGTCCACTTTTTTCAATCGTTCCATAACCATTTCGCCGATAACCTTGGTCGTAATTTCGCTTTCCATGCTGTTGTATACCTGTTTGGATATATCCGCCACCATGTCGTCGATTATCGACATCGGCACAGGTCTTTTTTCGCAAGATTTGATAATGCCGTTGCGAATTTTTTCCGCGTTAAACGATTGCCGCGTCCCGTTGTTTTTTACCACCAGCACGGGCGTCACCTCTATCGTTTCATAGGTTGTAAACCGTCTACCGCAGCCGATACATTCTCTACGGCGACGAATCGTTCTGTCGTCGTCTGCCGAACGGGAATCCACCACTTTGCTTTCCGTACAATCGCAATACAAACACTTCATAATTACACCCTCTTTTTATGTTCAACGCGGAACGTATCCGCCCATTTTTGGATTTTAATGTTTTTTGCCCTTATTTTTACGGATTTCCTTTACCGTATTTTCATAACCGTTATTCCCCGGCACGTAATACACCCTATCTTTTAGCGAATCGGGCAAATACTGCTGTTCGACGTACCCGCCGTAATTGTGCGGATATTTATACGCCGCGCTGTTTGCTTTGTCTTCCTTGCTACCAAAGCTATTATCTTTCAAATACGCAGGGACGTTATCGTCGCGCACCTCTTTCGCGTCCGCCACCGCCGCATACATAGCGTTGACCACCGAATTACTCTTATCCGCCTCACAGACGTAAATAATCGCCTCCGCCAAAGGAATACGCGCCTCAGGATACCCGATTTTTTCCAAAGCATACATAGCCGCCGTCGCCATTTGCAACGCGTGCGGGTCTGCCATGCCCACGTCCTCTGCCGAGTGTACCACCAAACGGCGGGCAACCAGCATCGGGTCGCATCCCCCCTCGATTAATCGCATTGCATAATAGAGCGCCGCGTTTGCGTCGCTGCCGCGCAACGATTTACAAAACGCCGACAAAAAATCGTAATAGGAATCCTCGTTGTAGGAAAGTGCCTTACGCTGAATACTCTGTTCCGCGTCGGCGAGGGTAATCACCACTTTCCCATCCTGATTGGGCGTCGTCGTCAACGCGGCAAGCTCCAACGCGTTATACGCCGAGCGTAAATCCCCCGCCGCCATACGCGCGATATGTTCAGTCGCCTCGTCCGTCGCCGTTACGTTCTGTTTTCCCAGTCCTTTATGGCGGTTTTTTAAGGCAGCCTGCAACGCGCCGATAATATCGTCGTCCGTCAAATGCTTGAACTCAAACACACGACAACGGGACACGATAGCGGGCGTCATTGCCGCATACGGATTTTCCGTCGTCGAGCCGATAAAAATAATCGTACCCTGTTCGATAGCGGGGAGCAAAGAATCGCTTTGCGTTTTATTAAAACGGTGGCACTCGTCCAACAAAAGATAGGTGCGCTTGCCAAAGAGTTTCAAATTCTCGCGCGCCGTTTCCACCGCTTTTTTTACGTCGGCAACCCCAGCGTTGACGGCGTTCAATTTAATAAACTCTCCGTTCGTCCGAAGGGCGATAATGTTGGCAAGCGTCGTTTTCCCGCAACCGGGCGGTCCCCAAAAAATGCAACTCCCCAGCCTATCGGTCGCAATCGCACGGCGCAGGAGCGAGCCCTCCGCAACGATATGCTTTTGCCCAATAAATTCTTCCAACGAGTTCGCACGCATGCGTTCTGCGAGCGGTTTCGCCTTTTCTTCGTTGTTGTTAAAATCAAATAA
The DNA here is from genome assembly GCA_045594165.1 of Candidatus Scatosoma sp. Lineage (GTDB taxonomy): Bacteria > Bacillota > Clostridia > Christensenellales > Borkfalkiaceae > Scatosoma. The sequence continues at coordinate 3,056 of JAZNXZ010000102.1, read as the reverse complement.
ATCCATTTACTTTAACGCCTTTTTTATCTTTTTCGCGTTCTCCTGCGCCGAGATATACCCCTGTTCGCAGGCGAAACTTATTTTTTTCAATTCGGTATGTCCCATATCCCCAAGCGCGGGTTGCAACCAAAAATCAATACCCTCTTCGTTTTCCTTTTTACGCCGTTCAAACCGTTCACACTCTAAAATATCCATGATTTCCAACGCCATTTGCAAAGACGTGGGGTCTTTCGAACCGAACGGCCTTTCCCCAAGCGCGTCCACCGCGACAACGACTTCCGCACCCATTTCCTTTGCCAAACGCGCAGGCACGCGTTCTAAAATATACCCGTCAATCAACCGCATGCCGTCCTTTTCAATCGGCGCGAATAAAAACGGAACATTTGCCGACGCCATCACCGCGTCCACCACGTTACCCTTTGAAAAGCAAATACTCTTTCGCGACACAAGGTCAGTCGCCACGCATTGAAAGGGAATTTCCAAATCCTTAAACTGCAAATCACCCAGACGGTCGTTTAATATTTTTCGGATTTTTTTCATAGTGAACAAACCGCCGCGCCGTAAGGTCGGTTTGAAAAAATCTCTCAAATGCAATTTGTTCAGCGATTGTTGCGTTTCACTCAGCGGCACGCCTGCCGCGTAAAGCGCACCCACAACCGCACCCATTGAACACCCTGCAATAAAATCGGGTTTTATCCCGTTTTCTTCCAAACCGCGCAAAAATCCAATATGACAAGCACCGCGCGCCGCGCCTGCCCCCAAAGCTAATCCTAACGTTTTCATATTTTACCCTCCTTATCCTGATAAAACCGCAAATCCCCCTATACGGGTTGCAACGAGCGGTTTATGTACGGATACGGAGTGCGAAAATCGACGTTAAATTTTTAACTTTTTTAGCCGCGGTTATACGCGCCGAGCAATTTACATTCCAACGTCAGCTTGCGAATAGCCGCAAACATTTCTTTGACGTCGTCGGAGCTGATATCGCAATCCGCCTCGATAAAGAAACGGTAATCGCCCGGTCTATCCTTAACGGGACGGCTTTCGATTTTCGTCATGTTAATACCATACTTTGCAATAATTTGCAACAATTCCAAAAGACTACCGGGACGGTGCGGACAAACCGCAGAAAAGAACACGCGATTGCTTTCTTTGGGCAACGTCCCCTCCCCTTTCTTAATCAAAAGGAAATGGGTGTAATTGTTTTTCTCGTCCGCAATCGATTCTTCGCTCATGACAAAGCCGCTGCGCAAATTTTCGGTATGCGCCCCAGCGATTGCCGCGCTCTTCCCCGAATCGTCCTCCACGGCGCGCGAAATACCAAAACCCGTGGATTCTGCGTCGCGCAAGGACGCAAACGGCATTTCCTTCATTAAGAACGCCGCGCATTGGTCGAGCGCCTGACGGTGAGAATACACCCTGCCGATTTCGGAAAGTTTCACGCCTTTTTTGTAAATAAGACGGTGGTCCACACGGATAATCTGTTCTTTAACAGCGTACAGATTTTCACAGGCTTGCAACAAGTCAAGATTTTGCGAAATCCCCCCTTGCAAACTGTTTTCAATGGGAATCGCCGCTCCGTCCACTTTACCGCTGCTCACCGCCGCAAGCACCTCGGGAAAGTTACGAAAAGGCACGCACTCGTCCCACTCTCCGACGGCTTTTACCCCCGTCGATTCCGTCTTCAAAAATTCTTTTGCCGCCAAGTGGGAATAGCTACCCTCCGGCCCTAAAAATGCAATTTTCATATAGTTTACTCCTAAAAGTTGCGTTTTATTTTTTTACTTAACGTTTTTCACAGCGCCGCGAGGGCGCGTACCGAGTAGTACGTAACCGAGCGGCAACGCTTGCCCTACACACAAGATTGTCCGCGCTAAAACGGCGCAGCTGCAAGTAGTTCAAGGCGCCGCGAGGGCGCGTACCGAGTAGTACGTAACCGAGCGGCAACGCCGAAATACGCCGCAGATACGTCATTTTTAGACTTGTTCCGCCAAATCCAGCAACAACCGTTCGGTATCTTCCCATCCAAGACACGGGTCTGTGATGGATTTCCCAAACACTTCGTCGTGTTTCTGCGAACCTTCCACCAAGAAACTCTCTATCATAAAGCCCTTGACGATACGCTTGAAATCCTTGTCAAAACGGCGGTTTTGCATTACCTCTTCGGCGATACGAATCTGCTGTTTGAACTGCTTACCCGAGTTAGAGTGATTACAATCGATAACGATTGCGGGGTTTTCAAGATTACTGCCGCGGTACATTTCCTCCAACTGCATTACCGTTTCATAATGGAAATTAGGCACGTCCCCGCCCGAACCGTCCACACCGCCACGCAAAATCGCATGCGCATACGGATTGCCGTCCGAACTAACCTGATAATTGCGGTATTTGAACACCTGCGGACTTTGCGCCGCAAAAATAGAATTGACAAGAGCAATAATATTCCCGCTCATGGGGTTTTTCATACCGACGGGCGCGTCGATACCGCTTGCCACCTGACGGTGTAGCTGGTCTTCCACACTACGCGCGCCAACGGCGTGATAGGAGAGTAAATCCTCTACGTACGGCGTGTTTTCAGGGTACAGCATTTCATCTGCCGAGGTCAAACCCGACTCGTTAATCGCCGCAAGGTGCAACGCACGGATACTGCGGATACCCCTTGCAATGTCCGCCGCCCCCTCGGGATCGGGTTGCAAGAACATACCCTTATACCCAACCCCCTTGGTACGGGGTTTGTTGGTGTAGATACGCGGCACGATAACCAGCTTATCTTTTACTCTTTCGTTGAGTTTTCCAAGGCGGGAAATGTATTCCAAGGTAGGCGCAGGCTCGTGCGCGGAACAAGGTCCAACAATCACGAGCATTTTATCCGACCTGCCCGCAATGGCGTCGCGGACTTCTTGGTCGCGTTCTTTTTTGATTGCTTTCATTGCCGCCGTCATGGGTTTTTCCGAAATAAACTCTTCGGGCTCTGGAATAAAATACTGTTTTTCCAACATAATCGTATCTCCTTTATATTCTCTCTTGTATTATTTTTCTACTCTTTGAGGCGTATC
>JAZNXZ010000101.1:0-6481 GCA_045594165.1 Candidatus Scatosoma sp. | reverse complement strand
TGGTCGTGCTTGCGGATAAGAGCGCGTCCACGTACCTTTACGACGGTTCGCTCGTGATGGAAAACATGCTGCTTGCGGCGCACGCGTTGGGTTTGGGCGCGTGTTGGATTCACCGTGCCAAAGAAACGTTTGAACTGCCTGAGGGCAAAGCGCTCTTAAAAGAGTTTGGTATCGAAGGGGACTACGAGGGGATAGGAAATTGTATCGTAGGGTATGCGGATATGCAACCGCAGGAAAAACCCCGCAAAGAAAACCGCGTATATTATATAGAATAAGAAAGTAGAATAAGAAAGTAGAATAAGAAAAATAGGATAAAAAAATCCGTTTTTTGATATTGACAGCACCAAAAATCGGTGGTATAATAAGAAAAAACGAATTAGGGAGAAAGATATGGAAAATCAAATCATTTGTAATTGCAAAAAAGTATCGGTGGCAGACATTGAAAAGGCGCTGCACGAACACAGCCATTTTTCGGACGTGGAAAACGCTTTTAAGGAAGTGCAGGCAATTACCCATTGTTCGACGGGTTGCGGCGGCTGCTATGAAAAAGTGCTGGATACGATTGCCGATTTGATGCAATAATCAACTGAAAACCGACCAAAGAAAAACCGAAGAAAAAACTTTGGTTTTTCTTTATTTTTTAAGATTTTTTTGCAAAAACTAGTTGACAAAGAGAAAAACGTATGATATATTATAAATAGGATTTAATCCTAATAATAAAACAGGGAGAAAAAACATGTTAAGAGTATATCAATGTGAAAAATGTAAAAAGACGGTTATAACGAAAGATGCGTGGACGTGCGACGGCTGGGTAGAGTTGGTTGCAGGTAGCACGGACGCGGCGCAGGAAAAGCACGTACCCGTTGTTACGAAAAAATGCAAGACGGTAAAGGTAGACGTAGGCAGCGTATCCCACCCGATGACGGCGGAACACCTGATTGAGTGGGTGGCTTTGGAAACGGAACAGGGCTATCAGGTAAAATATCTGACGGCAGACAGCGCGCCGACCTGCACGTTCACTTTGGCGGACGGCGACAAAGCGGTAAAGGTATACGCATACTGCAATTTGCACGGACTTTGGGCGAACTGAGCCAAAGCGTCGAAGTCGGCAATTCATGAAAACCAAAGGTTTTCAATTCATGGCGTAAGCTAAATCATGAACGCCAAGCGTTCAAATTATTCTTTTGGAGAGCAATTATGATAGAAAAAGAGGCTATGTATTCCATTTCGTACGGCTTGTATATGATGACGACGACGGACGGGGAAAAACAGAACGGTTGTATCGTCAACACGGTGTCCATGATTACGGATAATCCCAAACGTATCGTCGTGTTTGTAAACAAGGCGAACTATTCGGAAGAACTGCTGAAAAAGACGGGCGTTTTTAACGTTTCCGTGCTTTCGGAAAGCGTACCTTTCGATATTTTCAAACAGTTCGGGTTCGTTTCGGGGCGGGATACGGACAAATTCGCAGGCGGGGAATATCCCAAGAGCGAAAACGGTCTTTTTTATCTGCCGCAATACGCCAACGCGGTACTCAGCGCGAAGGTTATCGACAGCTACGATTACGGTACGCACACGCTGTTCGTGGCGGAGGTTACGGAGGCGAAAAAGCTTTCGGATGAAAATTCGGTAACGTACGCGTATTATCAAAGCAATATCAAACCCAAGCCCGCGGCAACCGCAAAAGCAGAGGAAAAGCCCGCAAACGGCAAGCATAAGTGGGTATGCAAAATTTGTGGTTACGTGCATGAGGGGGAGGAATTGCCGGACGATTTTATTTGTCCTTGGTGCAAGCACCCTGCCAGCGATTTTGAGCAGGTAGAGTGAATTTTGCGCTAATTCGACGAAATCTGCGTTTGTTCGATAAATAATATTTCCGGTGCAAGGGAAAAAAGCGCAAAAGCGGAAAAAAGGTTGAAAAAAGGGCGAAAAAAGACTTGACACTTTTCTTTCAAGTTGTTATAATTACGGAGTAATACGAAAAATGCAGCGGCAAAGGTAGGTGAAAAGTATGTCCACGGTAAGAGTTGGTGAAAACGAAAACGTAGAAAGCGCATTGCGTCGTTTTAAGAGAAAATGCTCCCGCGACGGTATCATCGGCGATATGAAGAAGAAGGAATTCTATGAAAAACCTTCCGTAAGAAGAAAGAAGAAGTCCGAAGCTGCCAGAAAGAGAAGCAGAAACTAAAACACAAAAGAGTTCACGGTATCGTGAACTCTTTTCATTTGTCGAAAAAGCAAGGATGGTGTAAGAATATGTCGCAAGAACAAACGGAAAGCAAAAGCACGCTTAGAGAAGAGGCAAGAAAGGCGAAAAGCCGTATGAAAAGCGGGTTTTGGCACGATTGCCAAAAGGACATGGAAGGGCAAATGGAAAAGGCGCGTGCGCAGGGCTTGAACGAGAGCAAGGCAGGGCGGTATTTTACGGCGCAAGTAACGGCGAAAATCGAGGGAAAAAAGGAAGACGATTTTTATCTGCGCGTGAAAGAAATGCTGCTTTCCGACGGGGAAGTCAGCGACGCCATTGGACGGCTGACCGACAAAGAATATTACGCCACGTTATCCTACGAAGAACAGCAACGCTACACGCTGTCGCTCAGTCAGCGGTATTTACGCGCGTTAGAGCGTTTCCGCGCCGAGTGCGAATTTGAAAATTTGGCAAGATAAACAAAACCCCCTTACCGTGTCGCGGTAAAGGGGTTAATTTTTGTCAGGTAGGTTCTTTTTCGTATTCTACGAGCTCGTCTAAGGAAACGTCGAAAATGGCGGCAAGTTTACACAGCGTATAAATATCGGGCGTGCTGTGCACGTTTTCGTAATTGGAAATTAAGCTCTTTTTTCCGTGTAACATTTCCGCAAGCTGTCCTTGCGTTAAACCCAGTTGTTTTCTGTAAAATTTAATATTTTCCTTAATTTTTGTTTTCATATCTATTGACAAAAGTACAACTTTCTTGTATAATTATGTGAAAAGTACAAGATAATTGTACAACAAAAAAAGAAATAAGGAGCGCGTTATGGAAAAAACAAAAGAGCAACTGATTGCGGATTTATATGCTTTGCGCGGCGGATTGTCTGTAATTTCGGCCCATACGGACGAAATTAGAAAGCAAGAAGCGTTGATTTCAGCTAATGAGATATTGGATAAGGATGTTCGATTTGCGGAACAAGAAAATGAGAAAAAAGTAAGTGAATTAAGAGAAGAACAGAAAAAATATGAAAAATTGGCGAATAATCAAGATGCAAAATTGGATGATGTGAGAAATGTACAAGAACAGAGAATTGAAAAATTGGAAACTTTGATAAAAAGCAGGGTCAAACTTAGAGAAAAAGCAAAAAGACGTAAGAGTGTGCGTCTAGCAAACCTTTTTTGGGCATTAGCTTGCTTGGTATTGGTAATATGTCTTATTTGGATGATGGTCAAGAAGGATTATTTCATACGAGGAGTGATGGGAAGAGATGAGTGGGGAAATCATACAGGTATCACAGGCGTTCGTTTTGTTTTAGGTATCCTTATTTGCTTGATTATGTTAGCGATTTTGTTTGAATCATACGTGCAGCTTTATATTATTCCAGGTAAACGGGCAGTTTTATTAGAAGAAAAGCAGCAACAGGAAAAGGTTATGCATAATGCTGAAAATAAGTTAGAGGCTTATAAAAACCAATTAGAATCACTTCCTTTTAGAATTAAATATTTTGAAGAGATACAACAGGAAGAAGGGATTAAAAACAAGCAGCAATTGCAGGAAATCAGTAGTCGTATTAAAGATTCTAAAAACAAGATTGAAGAAACTTCGGAACAATCCAAGATTATAAAAAGCGTATTAAACGAAACCTATGACTCATGGATTGCGGAAAGAGATTGGAAGAACGTAGATCTGTTGATTTATTATTTGGAAACGAATCGAGCAGACGATTTAAAAGAAGCGTTACAACTTATGGATCAACAACGGCAAACAGAAGCAATTATGGACGCGATAGCCATTGCTAGTCAAGAAATTCAGGGTACGGTACATACGGCAACTATGCGTTTGGCGGGAGCGATGGAAGCAAGTTTTTCGCTTTTGAGCGATAAATTATCTACCATTAATACGAATTTGGGTAGATTGGGTACTTTGGTAGAGAACAGTAATGTTATGGGTGAGCAAATTGCTGAGACGCAGCGAGAGCAATTGTCGGTACAAAATAAATTGTTGAACGCAGAAAAATTAAACGGTGCGTTATTAGAAAAAGCAAATAGGAGTAGCGAAGAGCTGTTAAATGATTTGCGCTATGGGCAAAAATATTGGGTACAATAAAACGTATAAAAAACCGCGTGGAAAAAACCGCGCGGTTTTTCCTTGCAAAAGGAAAAAATTCGACGGTAAAGGGGCTTGCAAAAAAGTCCCTTTTATGCTATAATAATTACGTTATGACGCAAATGGATGAAATTTTAGAACAACTTAACGACGAACAAATCAAGCCCGTTCTGCAAACGGAAGGGGCGGTTTTGGTTTTGGCGGGCGCAGGCAGCGGGAAAACGCGCGTTTTGACTTCGCGTATTGCCTACCTCGTGGAAGAAAAAAACGTGCCGCCGCAGGCAATCCTCGCCATCACGTTCACCAACAAAGCCGCCAACGAAATGAAAGAACGTCTTTCCAAAATTGTGGACGTGTCCCGCGCTTGGGTATGCACAATCCATAGTATGTGCGTGCGCATTATCCGCACGTACGCCGAGGAAATCGGCATTAGTTCTAACTTTTCCATTTACAGCGAAACGGAACGCAACAACATCATCAAAAAATCCTTCCAAGAGTGCGATTTTGACGACGAGAAACTGTTAAAATCGGTCAAATACCATATCGGCAACGCAAAAATGCTGGGCTTTGACCCCGACCGTTACGCAGAAGAATGCGCAGGCGAAACGGATATCGACGATATCGTGAAAGTGTACCGCCGTTATCAAAAGCATTTGCGTGAAAATAACGCGCTGGATTTTGACGATTTGTTAAACGAAACGCGCAACCTATTAAAGACGAACGAGGACGCGCGCGAGCAGCTTTCGGGGCGTTTCCGCTATATCCTCGTCGACGAGTTTCAGGACACCAACGCGGTACAGTACGAGATTATCCGTTATCTGGCTAGCGGGTACGGCAATCTGTTCGCCGTGGGCGACGACGACCAGTCCATTTACGGCTGGCGCGGGGCGAAAATTGAAAACATTTTACACTTTGAAAAGGATTTTAAGGGCGCGAAAGTGTTCAAATTAGAGCGTAACTACCGCTCGACGAAGAACATTTTGTCCCTTGCAAACACCGTCATTAAAAACAACGGTCACCGTAAGGACAAAACCCTTTGGACGGAAAACGAAGAGGGCGCAAAGCCCAAGGTGTACGAGGCGGACGAAGAGAGCGGCGAGGCGCGGTATATCGCGCAGTGCATTGCAGGCTTGCTCCGTCAAGGGTACAGCTATTCCGACTTTGCGATTTTGATGCGGCTCAACGCCCTTACGCGCTCTTTCGAACAAGAGTTCACGGGGGACGGTATCCCCTACAAAGTCTTTGGCGGGTTCAAGTTCTTTGAACGAAAGGAAATTAAAGACTTGCTTGCCTATTTACGCTTGATAAACAACCCGTTTGACAGCGAGGCGGCGTTACGCATTATCAACTTTCCAAAGCGCGGTATCGGCGCTAGGACGGTAGACGTGTTGCAACAATACGCTTTTAACAACGAACTTTCGGTGTACGACGCGCTGTTGGATTTGGACGAAATCGGGTTTACGGGCGCGACGCGCGAAAAGTTGGTCGGGTTCCGTGATTTGATTAAAAAATGGATTATCGACAGCCAAGATTTGCCCGTCAACGAGTTGGTAAAAACGATTATCGAGGACACGAAAATGCGCGAAGCGTACGCCGACGACAGCGACGAAAGTATCAACAAACGCGCAAATATCGAAGAATTTGTCAACTCGGTGGACGAATACTGTCGGCTGAACCCCGACACGACCTTGACCGATTACCTCAACCAAGTTACCCTTATGTCGGACACGGACGATATGGACGACGGCAATTACGTTACGCTTGCGACCATACACGCCGTCAAGGGGTTGGAGTTCAAATGCGTGTTCATCTGCGGTTTGGAAGAAAACATTTTGCCCGTATCCCGCGCGGTGGATAACGACGACGATATGGAGGAAGAACGTCGTTTGATGTACGTTGCGATTACGCGCGCGAAAGAATTGTTGTATTTGACGCGCTCCAAGAGCCGTTATCTGTACGGAAAGCGCGAACCGACAATGCGTTCGCGGTTCTTAAAAGAACTGTCAGGGTGCGTGGACTTGCCGCGTGAAATGCGGCGTTCGCCCTACGGTTACAGCGATTACGACGACCCCGAAATGTACGGAAACGACGCGTACGTGGGGGGACGGTACGAAACGAACGACGGTTACGGCAGAAAAAACAGCTACGGTTACGGCGGCTACGGTGGCGGTTACGGCGACCGT
>JAZNXZ010000100.1:0-2243 GCA_045594165.1 Candidatus Scatosoma sp. | reverse complement strand
CCTATTCGGGCGGTTTGGACACTTCGATTATTATTCCTTGGTTGAAGGAAAACTACAACAACTGCGAAGTTATCGCGGTAAGCGGCAACGTCGGTCAGGCGGACGAGTTGGACGGGTTGGAAGAAAAGGCGTTGAAAACGGGCGCGTCCAAACTGTACGTAGAAGATTTGACGGATGAATTCGTAGACGAATACGTTATCCCCACCATGCAGGCGGGGGCAAAATACGAAGAATATCTTTTGGGCACTTCGTTTGCACGTCCCGTTATCGCAAAGCGTATCGTAGAAATCGCAAAGAAAGAAGGTGCGGACGCAATTTGCCACGGCTGTACGGGTAAGGGGAACGACCAGGTGCGTTTTGAACTCACCATCAAGGCGTTTGCGCCCGATATGAAGATTATCGCACCTTGGCGCGAGTGGTCGATTAAGTCCCGTGAAGAGGAAATCGATTATGCAGAGGCGCACAACGTTCCTTTGAAAATCAACCGCGAAACCAACTATTCCAAGGACAAGAACCTTTGGCATTTGAGCCACGAGGGCTTGGATTTGGAAGACGCGGGCAACGAACCGCAGTACGAAAAAGAAGGGTTTTTGGAAATGGGCGTTTCTCCCTTGCAAGCTCCCGACAAACCTACGTACGTAGAAATCGAATTTGAAAAAGGGAAACCCGTTGCGCTCGACGGCAAAAAGATGAGCGCGAAAGAGATTATCCTTGCGTTGAACAAAGTGGGCGGCGCAAACGGTATCGGGCTGTTGGATATCGTAGAAAACCGTTTGGTTGGTATGAAGTGTCGCGGCGTATACGAAACCCCCGGCGGTGAAATTTTGTATAAGGCGCACAATTATTTGGAAACGCTTTGCCTTGACAAATACACGGCGCACAAAAAGCAGGAACTCTCCGTTTGCTTTGCGGAACTCGTTTACAACGGGCAATGGTTTACGCCCTTGCGCGAAGCGTTGACGGCGTTCGTAGACAAGACGCAAGAAAACGTAACGGGTAAAGTGCGTTTGAAATTGTACAAAGGCAACGTTATCAAAGCGGGCGCATGGAGCGATTATTCGTTGTATTCGGAAGAAATCGCAACGTTCGGCGAAGACCACGTATACAACCAAGCGGACGCGACGGGCTTTATCGAACTGTTTGGTTTGCCGATTAAGGTACAGGCGCAGGTCAACCAAAAGAATAACAAGTAAAACGCCGTATCTGCGTCGCATTTCAGCGTTTTCGTTCGGTTACGTACGTTTATGTACGCACTCTAACGACGCCTTGAACTGCTCGCATCTACGCTGTTTTTACAAAATCTAATCATATAAATAAAGGAAAAATTTTGCCTGTCGCATGCGCGGCAGGCAAAGCGTGTTTTATAAAGTTATGGAAAAAATGTGGGCAGGGCGTTTTTTGAAGGCGCTCGATAAAAAAGCAGACGATTTTAATTCTTCCCTTTCTTTCGATTGCCGTATGTATGCACAGGATATTCGCGGCTCGATAGCGCACGCAAAAATGCTGCACAGCGTCGGTATTTTATCGGCGGAAGATTTGGGGCTGATTGTGGACGGATTGACGGCAATCAAGGCGGATATTGAAAACGGAGTTCTCACTTTCGACAACGGCGCGGAAGATATCCACATGTTTATCGAAGGGGAGTTGACCAAGCGTATCGGCGACGCGGGAAAGCGTTTGCACACGGCGCGCAGCCGTAACGACCAGGTGGCGGTGGATATCCGCTTGTATCTTCGGGACGAGGCAGAAACGGTGGTCGCCTTGATAAAAGACGCGATTTTGGCAATCGTGGAACAAGCCGAACAAAATGCGGAAACGATTGCGCCCGGCTACACCCATTTGCAACGCGCACAACCCGTATCCTTTGGACATCATCTCTTGGCGTACGCCATGATGCTCCGTCGGGACGTGGGGCGTATCAAAGACGCCGTAGCGCGTATGAACGAAGAGTGTCCTTTGGGCAGTTGCGCTTTGGCAGGTACGACCTATCCTATCGACCGTAAGCAGACGGCGGCGGCACTTGGGTTTGACGCTCCCTCTTGGAACAGTATCGACGGCGTTTCCGATCGGGATTTCTGTCTGGAACTGCTTAGCGCGTTTTCCGTATTGATGATGCACCTTTCCCGCCTTTCCGAAGAGATTATTCTTTGGTCGAGTTGGGAATTTAAGTTTATCGAGTTGGACGATAGCTATACGACGGGTTCGTCGATTATGCCTCAAAAGAAAAACCCCGACATGGCGGA
>JAZNXZ010000099.1:0-3368 GCA_045594165.1 Candidatus Scatosoma sp. | reverse complement strand
GACACTCTGCCCTGTTCGCCGGCACGGTGCTTTGCCAAAATCAATTCCGCCGCGCCTTTGACGACTTTACCGCTTTCCAAATCCTCTTTGCTTGCAAACATTTCAGGACGGGAAATAAACATAACGATATCGGCGTCTTGTTCGATTGCCCCCGATTCACGAAGGTCGGAAAGCTGCGGTTCGTTGGACGTGATACGTCTAAGCTGTGAAAGCGCGATAACAGGCACGCCCAATTCTTTTGCCATAATCTTCAAATCACGGGTAATGGACGCGACTTCCTGTTGTCTGTTTTCCGAGCCTGCCATCTTAGAATCGCCGCTGGACATTAGCTGGATATAGTCAATCATAATCAGGTCAACGCCGCCCTTTGCCGTCTTTAAGCGGCGGCACTTGGACTGGATTTCCGCAGGAGTAACGCGCGAAGAATCGTCGATATAAATATTGCTCTTTTTCAGTTTGTCCGCTGCAAGCATCAATTTTTTCCACTCTTTTTGGGACAAAGTACCTGACAGCGCGTTTTTCATGCTCACGTTCGCATACGAGCATATCAGTCTTTGCACGATTTCGCTGCGCGGCATTTCCAGCGAGAACACGGCGCAGGTCTTGCCTGCGTTGATTGCCGCGTGTTCCACGATATTCATGGCAAGCGACGTTTTACCCATACCGGGGCGGGCAGCCAAGACAATCAGCGCACCTGCCTGCAAACCGTTGGTAATTTTGTCAAAACGTTTATAGCCCGTGGGAATCCCCTTAAACGTGTTGGGGTCGGACTGCAACTGTTCAAATTTTTGCAAAACTTCGCCGACGATATCCCCCTCGTCCATGCTCATAAGTGCAGAACGTTCGGTCTGTTTGGAAATATCGTAAATGCATTTTTCCGCATACGCAAGCGACGTTTTATCGTCCGTACCTTTCATAGAGGTTTCGATAATCTTTCTGGACGCGCGGATAAGCTTTCTATTCACGCTGTCGCGCGTAACGATTTCTTGGTAGGATTTATAATTTGCCGCCGACGGCGTAATTTGCGTCAATTCGGTAATGTATGCAATCCCGCCCGCTTTTTCGATACTGCCTTCCTTTTCAAGTTCGTCCGTTACCGTAACGAGGTCTACGGGTTTTCTGTCGTTATACACCCGTTTCATTGCGCGCAAAATATATTTATGACTTTCTTGATAGAAATCGTCTTCCGTCAGCGTGTCAACAATATCCGCCGCAATTTCGTTGTCGATTAAAAGACAGCCAAGCAGCGCCATTTCCGCATCGCGGTTATAGGGCATCGTGTTCGTTTCGTTTGCCATAATATTTTTCCTTTGGACGGATTTTACGCCGTCCCACTTTTATTTAGAGTAATGCTTTGAATTCTTCCAAGGTTGCCTTAAATTCGTCCATAGCCGCTTGGAACGGTGCTTTCGTCGTCAAATCCACGCCCGCTTTTTTCAAAATCGAAACGGGGTCGTCGCTACCGCCCGAGGACAAGAACTCGAAATAGTCGCGCACGGCAGGTTCGCCTTCCGTCAAAATGCGTTTTACAATCGACACCGCCGAGATAATCCCCGTCGCGTATTTGTACACGTAGAACGAGCTGTAAAAATGGGGAATACGCGCCCACTCGTAACGGATTTCGTCGTCGTGGATAATGCCGTCGCCGTAATATTGCTTGTTCAAGCCGTAGTACAGTTCGCTCAAATTTTCTTTGGTAAGCGCCTCGCCGTTTTCCGCCTTAGCATGCGCAAGCTGTTCAAATTCTGCAAACTGCGTTTGACGGAAGAGGGTTGCGCGGAAAGTATCCATATAATAATTGAGCAGGAATTTCTTCAAGTTTTTATCCGTGCTGTTCTTATACAGGTGTTTGAGCAAAAGCACTTCGTTTACCGTGCTGGCAATTTCCGCGAGGAAAATCGTATACCCCGATTTTGCGTACGGTTGCGCGCTTGAGGATTTGTAGGTGTGGAGCGCATGCCCCATTTCGTGCGCAATCGTGAAAATATCGTTGGTCGTTTCCTGATAGTTCAAAAGCACGTAAGGGTGGCAATCGTAAATGCCTGCCGAGTATGCGCCGCAACGCTTGCCCTCGTTTTCGCAAACGTCAATCCAACCCTCGTTTTTACCCTTACGCAAAAGATCTTGGTAGTCCTTGCCAAGGGGCGCAAGCCCTTCGATCACGAGTTCGTACGCGCTGTCGAACGGCAGTTTGATTTCCGCATTTTCAACGAGGGGCACGAACACGTCGTAGGCGTGCTGTTCTTGCATACCCGTTACTTGCTTTCGCAAGGAAATATATTCGTGTAAAGCAGGCAGACCTTCGTGCACCGTTTCAATCAGATTTTCATATACCGCAGGCGCAACGTCTTCGCCGCTCATCGCCATCGCGATACAGCTATCATAGCCGCGTACCGTCTTATAGAAAACGTCCTTTTTGACGTTGCCGTAGTACGCCTGCGCAATCGCGTCAATCATTTTGATATACGCGCCGTAATATTTTTCAAACCACTCTTTTCTTTCTTCCGCCGTACCCGAACGGAGTACCACCCCGTACAAGCCGTGGCTCATCTGTACTTCCTCGCCGTTGAAATTTGCCTTTGGCAAATTCAGGTTGGCGTTGTTCATCATGGAGAATACGTCCTGAAAACCGCCCATAACGTCGCTGCCGAGGGCAAGGATTTTTTCTTCCGCCGCGCTTAACACGTGTTCCTTGGATTTTTCCACCTTACGGAGCATATATTCGTAGGGCGCGAAATCGGGGTCGGCAATAAAGGCGTGCAGTACGTCGTCTGAGAGCGTAGTCAACTCTGGCTCGATAAAGGACAGTTTTGCAAAGATTTTGGAAAACATTGCCCCCACCATAGCGAGCGCAGAAGTGTTTTTTGCGATACGCACGTCCTCGTCGTGGCGCACGTTTGCGTAAATATAAAGTTTTTCCAAACGGCGGGAAATCGTATCGTTGAGCTGCAAGCAGGCAAGGAGGGTGTCCTTATCGCCAAGTTTGCCCTCGAATACGGTAAAATCGTATTCGCCGTATTCCTTTTCGATAGATTTGTATTCTTGTTCCCAAGCCTCGTCCGAGGGGAAAAGGTCGGTCAAGTTCCATTTTAAGTTGTTTGGGATATCTTTTCTTTCCAACATATCTGATTGTTCTTTCCTTGTTTTTTTGCGCCCAATATGCGCGGTCTAAAACGGCGGAGAAGGGTTGCAGGTTCGCACAAAACACGGGTTTTGCCTGACGGGAGTGTACATAGACGTACACGAGCAAGGGCAAGTTCCGCTTTTGTGATGAAGATGCGCCCTTATACGTCGTTTTTTGTTTTAATTCTTAAAACTATGGATAGGAGCAGGAATACTCCCCCCACGGTTAATAAGACGGGAACTGT
>JAZNXZ010000098.1:0-3228 GCA_045594165.1 Candidatus Scatosoma sp. | reverse complement strand
TGATTTCTCGCAAATCACCGAAGAAAGCCCTGCGGAAAAGCTTGAAAAAGCGGAAACCGTTGAAAAAGTTGAAAAATCTGCTGAAAAGAAGAATAACCTTGGTTTTGCAACCCTTTCTTACGAGCAAGCCAAAAAAGAAATTGAAAAAACGTTGCCGCATTATGCGGACAAACGCTATTCGGGCGACGTGCCTTTTGAGGAGGTTTATAAAGGTTTTACGCCCAATGGCAAGATAAAACCGTATATTCCGACGGAAGAAGATTACGGTCCACCCAAAGAACATAAGCCGAATCGTTACGGCGCGGAAAAATTGCACGAATCTTTCCCCGATTTGTTCTTTGAACGCAACAGAATGATTGTGGAAGATCCCGACCGCTATAAATATCAAGAGGTCGAAGAAAAGGATAAAAAAGCGGCTGAAAACAGCGAAGAACGGGATTATTTTGCGGAAAACAAACGCTACCTTGACGAGTTAGACAAGAAGAACAAACAAAACAAAATCAACGTTTCTTCCTGTGTTTACGCAGGGAAACTGTTCAACACGTATCTTTTATACGAACGCCAAAACGAGGTGTTTATTATTGACCAACACGCCGCGCACGAACGCTTGATTTTTAACCGTTTGCGCGAAAAAATGCAAAATCGCACAATTGTGCAGCAACCGATGCTCGTGCCGTTTACGATGGAAATGAACGCGTTTGAAAGCGGCTTTATTCGGGAACGTCTTGCGGATATTCAAGCGATGGGTTTTGAAATCACCGAGAGCGGTGACAATACCTTTTCCGTGTCCGCAATCCCCGTAGATTTACAAAAAATCGATCTTTCTTCTTTCTTCCACGATATTTTGGCGGATATTAATATGTATCGTGCCATCAAATTGGAAGATTTACTCAAAGATAAATTGGCGAGTGCGGCTTGCAAAGCGGCTGTAAAAGGCGGCATGGATTTAACCGCAGAAGAAATCGAGGCGTTGTTCGTGCTTATGGACGGCGATATGGGTTTGAAATGTCCGCACGGCAGGCCCGTGGTTGTAAAAATGACCAAAACGGAATTAGAAAAGATGTTTAAGAGGATCGTTTAATGGCGAAAGTTTTGGTGATTTGTGGTGCAACGGCGTCGGGGAAAACCTCTTTGTCATTAGAGTGCGCCAAACAATTAAACGGAGAGATTATTTCCGCGGATTCCATGTTGGTATACAAAGGCTTGGATATCGGTACGGCGAAACCGAGCATGGAAGAACGACAGGGGATTGTCCATCATTTAATCGACGTTGTATCTCCCAAAGAGAGTTTTTCCGTCAGTGATTATGAAAACATGGCATTGCCAATCGTGGAAGAGTTGCTTGCGCAAGGAAAAACACCGATTATTTGCGGCGGTACAGGGTTTTATATCAATGCGTTGCTGTATAAAAGCCAGTTTGGGAACGTGGGCGCGGACGAGCAAATTCGCGCGAAATACGAAAAACTTGCCGAAAGTAACGGAAAGGAATACGTGCATGCGATTTTGCGTGAAAAAGATCCCGAAAGCGCCGAAAAGCTGCATTATAACGACGTAAAACGCGTGATTCGTGCGTTGGAGATTTACGATATCACGGGAATAGCAAAATCGGCGCAACAGGATAAACCGATTCCGCGTTTTGATTTTGTTTCCGTTTCCATTGAATTTCCGCGTGAAAAGTTGTACGAACGTATTAATCTGCGCGTAGAGCAAATGTTTGAAAACGGGTTGATTGACGAGGTAAAAGGTTTACTTGCAAGCGGTGTCACCGAAGAGATGCAATGTATGCAGGGAATCGGTTATAAGGAAATTGCCGAGGGATTGCGCATTGGTTCGACGGAAAGAGAAATGATGGAATTGGTGCAAAAAAACACGCGAAATTACGCAAAACGGCAACAAACCTTCTTCAAACGTCAGCAAAACCATACGTTTTTGGTCCCCGAGGACGCGACGGCAGAAGTGGTTGCAAATCTTATGACATAAGGTATTATGTCAGACATAATACCTATGTGTGACATAATACTAAAAATAGAGAGAATACATTATGACGGTAGAACAATTAATAAAAACAAGTGAAGAACAACTCAAAGAAAATTTTGCTTTGGCGGATGAAATCAGCGAATTTAACCAAGAAAAGGTGTTAAAAGCGTTTAATAAGCACTCGATTGCCATTCGACATTTTAACGGAGCGACGGGTTACGGATACGGTGACGAGGGCAGATTTGTGCTCGGCGACGTGTTTGCGGAATCCTTAGGCGCAGAATCGGGTATCGTTTCGCCTGCAATGCTCAGCGGTACGCATGCGCTCACGGTAGGGCTTTTTGGGGTTTTGCGCACGGGCGATAGCGTGCTGTGTGTATCGGGTATGCCCTACGATACTATTCGCGGCGTGATTTCCGGCGACGGAAACGGTTCGCTTAAAGATTTTGGCATTTCCTTTGACTGTACGGCGCTTACAGCGGACGGAAAATTTGATTTTGAACAAATTAAAGCAGATATGCAGCGCATTGGCAAATCATTAAAAATGATTTATATACAGCGTTCGCGCGGGTACGAACTTCGCGACGCATTTACCATTGCGGAAATCGGCGAAGTATGTGATTTTGTGCGCAATCTCGGGTTTGAGGGGTGCATTTTTGTCGATAATTGTTACGGCGAATTTGTGGAAAAGCAAGAACCTTGCGACGTGGGCGCGGACGTAGCGGTTGGCTCGCTTATTAAAAATCCGGGCGGTGGGCTTGCCCCGACGGGTGGATACATTGTCGGTAAAGAAAAATATATCGATTTAATCGGCCGCCGTTTGACAGCGCCGTCGATTGGGAATGAAGTCGGCTCGTACGCGTACGGTTGGCGGCTTTTCTATCAGGGCTTGTTTATGTCGCCGCACACGGTAAACCAAGCGATTAAAGGGAGTCTTTTAATAGGGAAATGTATGGAAAATCTGGGCTACGAGAATTTTCCGAAACTTGACAAGACGCCTGCGGATATCACGCGCGCAATCCGTTTTGATACGGCAAAACAGCTCTGCGATTTTATTCAATCGGTACAAGAGGCATCGCCCGTGGACAGCTACGTGACGTTAGAGCCGTGGGATATGCCCGGGTACGATAGCAAAGTCATCATGGCGGCAGGTTGTTTTGTGGAGGGGGCGAGCATTGAACTTTCTGCCGACGCGCCTGTAAAAGAGCCTTATACCGCGTATTTCCAAGGCGGTTTGACTTATGAGCATTG
>JAZNXZ010000097.1:0-19507 GCA_045594165.1 Candidatus Scatosoma sp. | reverse complement strand
GATAAATAATCGTAAATACGCACAGACTATTTTCGGGGGGACAGGTTTCGTTCATTGCATACCTGCCCCCACCATTTTGAATTTTTAGGAGATAATTTTATGAAAAAGCCTTATGCCATTATCATCATGGACGGTTACGGCATTAACCCCTCCTCCGTCGGCAACGCTATTGTCGCCGACGGTAGCAAATACGTCAACGAACTCAAAGCAAAATACCCCTCGGCGCAGCTTGGCGCAAGCGGTATGTCCGTAGGTCTGCCCGACGGTCAAATGGGCAACAGCGAAGTCGGACACCTCAATATCGGCGCGGGTAGAATCGTTTATCAGGACTTGACGAAAATCACCAAGGATATCAGAAACGGCGAATTTTTCAAAAACGCAGAATTGCTCCGTGCTATGCACGCGGCAAAAAACAACGGCAAAAAACTGCACCTGTACGGTTTGGTTTCCACGGGCGGCGTACACAGCCACACCGAACACCTTTACGCGCTTATCGAAATGGCGAAAAACGAAGGTTTGGACAACGTATACGTGCATGCGTTTACGGACGGTCGCGACGTTGCTCCCACTTCGGGCGCAGGGTTCTTGAAAGATTTGCAGGCAAAAATGGACGAGCTTTCGTTCGGTAAAATTGCGTCCGTTGCAGGCAGATATTACGCAATGGACCGTGATAACAACTGGGACCGCGAAGAAAAAGCGTACGACATGTTGACGCTTGGCAACGGCGTACAGTTTGAAGGCACGGCGGAAGACGCGGCAAAGGCGTCCTACGAACAGGGCGTTACCGACGAATTTATTCTGCCCACCAACTTGACCGAAAACGGCAAACCCGTTGCGCTGATTGAACAGGGCGACAGCATTATTTGTTTTAACTTCCGACCCGACAGAGCAAGACAGATTTCCCGTATGTTCTCGCAAGCAACTTTCCCGTTTGTGGACGCAAAGACGGGCGCGACGCTCGGTTTTGAAAGAAAGACGGGTTTCCTCGCGCCTACGTACGTGGGTTTTGCGGTGTACGATTCGTCCTTTGAAAACGTCGGTGTGGCGTTCCCTCCCGACGAAATCACAAACACTTTGCCGCAATATATCGCGTCGCTCGGTTTGAAACAGCTCCATATTGCGGAAACGGAAAAATACGCGCACGTAACCTTCTTCTTCAACGCGAAGTTAGAACCCCCCGTAGAGGGCGAAACTCGTATCGTAATCCCCTCCCCGAAGGTAGCTACCTACGATATGCAACCGGAAATGAGCGCATACCCCGTTACCGAAAAGGTGTTGGAAGAATTGGATAAAGGCGAATACGACGTCGTAATTTTGAACTTTGCAAACTGCGACATGGTCGGGCACACGGGCGTAATGGACGCGGCGATAAAAGCCGTACACGCGGTAGACGAGTGTGTGAAAAAGGTAACGGACAAAATCTTAGCAATGGGCGGCAGCGCGTTGGTTACGGCTGACCACGGCAACGCCGATCAGATGCTCGCGGACGACGGCGTAGGCGCGTTTACTCAACATACGACGTTCCCCGTTCCCGTCATTTTGGTTTCTGAAGAATACAAAAACGTAAGCCTTCGCGAAGACGGCGTTTTGGCAGACCTTGCTCCCACCCTTTTGGATATGATGAAGATCGAACAACCCAAAGAAATGACGGGCAAGAGCCTGATTAAATAATCGTATTTGCATCAAACTAGTGGCGTAAGTTACTCCGCTAGTTTTCTTTTTTTACACCAAACCTTTTCTTAAAAAAGAAAAATTTTTTGAAAAGAACGCAAAAAATAGTTGCGATATTTGTACAAGTATGGTATAATCAATTAGTAATTTTGAGAAAGCGGCAATTTTTGCACGCAAACATAAAGAAAAAGGATTGAATATTATGTGGAATTCCATTCATTTATTGATGAGCAATAACAATAACGTTCCTATCAGTGATAGCACCAGAAATTTATATTACATTTGCGCCGGCATTTTAATTACGCTGATGGCAATCGCCGCAATCGCCTTGATTATCCTCGTGTTGATGCAACCTGCAAACTCGTCGGGTATCGACGCGCTCGGTGGTTCCAGCGAAACTTTCTTTGGTAAAAACAAGGGTAAATCGACGGAAGCAAAAATGAAGAAATGGACTTGGGTTTGTCTTGCAGCGCTTGCTATTCTTTCTATTTTGCTCTACGTTTTGAAAACAATTCTCGATATCCCTACTAATTGATAAAAGAACGTTTACTTCGGCGGCTGTGTATATAAGCCGCCGTTTTTATTTCCCTCCCCTGCTACATAATTCGGAGGTATTCATTTGAACGCACAAGATAGAATTTACGCACTCTTCCAAGACGGCACACTTGCCAAGAAAACAGAAACGGAAATTTGCAAAATTTTACAGCTGCCCTATCGCGAAAAGGGGCGGCTTATCGACGTATTAGAGCAACTCTGCCTGCAAGGGAAACTTTATCAAAACCGCGGCGGGCGGTACGGCACAATCGAGCAATTAGGGTTAATCAAAGGCACGCTTTCGGGCAACGAACGAGGTTTTGCTTTTCTTATACCCGAGGACAAAGAACGTCACGAAAAGGATTTTTTTATCCCCCACAAATCGTTACACGGCGCTCTGCACGGGGATACGGTATTGATTGAACGCGTTTTCGGCACAGAAGACGAGGGCAACGTTGTCAAAATCCTTTCACGCGGTTACGATAAAATCGTCGGCACGTTCCGCAGGGATAGAAGGGCAGGTTACGTCTTCCCCGACGACAATAAATTTTCGACCGAAATTTATATCCCCCTTTCCGACTGCCATCAAATCAAAAACGGCGTAAAGGTCGTGGCAAAAATCACCGAATATCCCCACAGCAAAGCTCCTGGCGGAAAAATTATAGAGGTCCTTGGCGACGAAGAGGATTTTTTTGCGGAAGAATTATCTATTATCCGCTCCTATGACCTGCGTGAAGAGTTTCCGCCGCGCGTAGAAAAGGAGGCAAAACGCCAAGCCGACCGCGGTATCAAGCCCGACGATTTGTTAAACAGACGGGATTTTCGTGGACAGCTCATCGTGACTATTGACGGCGAAGACACACGGGATATCGACGACGCGATTTCTTTGGAAAAAATCGGCGACGAATACCTTTTAGGGGTGCACATCGCAGACGTAACCCATTACGTCCCCTACCGTTCTCCTATGGACGACGAGGCCTTTGAGCGTGGCACGAGCGTGTATTTTCCCGATCGTGTATTGCCCATGCTCCCTCGCGCTTTATCCAACGGCATTTGTTCCCTCAACGAGGGGGAAGACCGTTTGGCGCTGTCCTGCCTTATGCGCATCAATAAAAAGGGCGCTGTTATCAGCAGTGAAATCGTAGAAAGCGTAATCCGTTCCACCTATCGCATGACCTATACCGACGTCACGAAAATACTAGACGGCGATAAGGCAACAACCGAAAAATACGCGCTCGTCGCGGACATGGTATACCTCTTTCAAGAATTGACCAAGATTTTGCAAGAAATGCGAGGTAAAAAGGGCAACGTTGCTTTGGACGTGAAAGAGGCAAAAATCATCTTGGACGAACGGAACGAAATCATTATCCCTGAATACGAACGGGCGTTCTCTTATCAAATTATCGAGGCGTTTATGGTGCTTGCCAACGAAACCGTCGCTGAATATATGCACGGCATCGAGGCCCCTTTCGTCTATCGTGTGCATGAAAAACCGAGCGAGGAAAAGGCGGTTGCTTTCCGTAATTTTGCGCAAACTTTGGGCTTGACTGCCCGTTTCAAAGCGGACGACGTAAAACCCTACGATTATCAAACCGTGTTAAAATCCGCGGAGGGCTTACCTGTGTATACGGTACTTAACCGAGTGATGCTCCGCTCCATGCAAAAGGCGCGCTACGACGCGGAAAATTTGGGACATTTCGGTTTGGCGAGCGATTGTTATTGCCATTTCACCTCCCCCATTCGTCGTTATCCCGATCTTTGCATCCACCGCATCATCAAACAGGTAATAAACGGTGGTTACGGCGAGGCATGTGAAACGTACGGCGATTTTGTTGCGCGTGCGGCAAAACAATCTTCCGAGCGCGAACGCAGGGCAACCGATGCAGAACGGGACGTAGACGATCTGTATATGGCAATGTATATGAGCGAACGTCTGGGCGAGGAATTTGACGCCGTCGTTTCGGGTGTCACCTCTTTCGGGCTGTTTGCAGAACTGTCCAACGGCATTGAGGGACTAATCCCTATCGAAAGTTTATTTGGAGAGTATAAATTCGACCCCGACCGTTTTTGTTTAATCGGAAAGGCGGAAAGCTATACCATCGGGGAAAGCGTGCACGTAAAGGCAATCGACGTGGATTTTAGCCGCCGCAGGACGGAATTCCGTTTGCTTGGCAAAAACACCCCCACCCATATCTGTAACGAACGAAACTACGGAGAAATAATATGAAGATTATAGCGACTAATAAAAGCGCGTCTTTTGAATATTTTATCGAGGAAAAATACGAGGCGGGCATCGTCTTGGAGGGCAACGAAATCAAGTCTATCCGCCAAGGCAACGTAAATATGAACGACAGTTTTTGTTTCGTGCGCGGCAATTCGGTCAGCGTGAAAAATATGCACGTCGCGCTGTACGAAAAATCCGATTCTTTCAGCACAAAAGACCCCCGTCGGGATAGAAAGTTGCTGCTGCATAAGAGCGAAATTGCAAAAATCGCAGGAAAAATCAACCGCCAAGGGTATACGCTCGTACCCTTAAAAATGTATTTTAAGGATTCCCTTGTAAAAATGGAAATCGCCCTTTGCCGCGGTAAACACACTTTCGATAAAAAGGAATCGATTGCCCAACGAGATATCAAACGTTCGGTCGATCGCGAAATTAAAAATGCAGGTTTTTAATCTCTGTAAAACGCAAGCGCGCCCTTTCGGGCGCGTTTTTATTTTTGTTTCAGATATATTTTTCGCCGCGTTTCAAACAAATGGAATTCCTTTTTTACCGAAAAGTTAGTTTCCGCAGGACTAAGCGGCGTTGCAAAAGCAAGCGTTGCGTCCACGTCGGCAATCATGGCATACCCCTTTCCGCAAAACACGATCGGCACGCCGCTATCAAACGCATATGCACGAAGCAACACGGAACAAATCCCGTCCTCCACTTTTTCAAACGGACAAACGATACAATCACAGCCGCAGACCGACAGCGTTTTCAGCGTTTCGCTATCGTAAAGGTCTTCCGCAACCACCACCCCCACGCGCCCGATTTTCGTGTCGTAAACGCGCAGATACGCGCCGCTGTGCACTTCGCCGTCAATGGCATGCAACATATCCGAAACACCCAAAATTCGCCCGTTTTCCGCCACGATTGCCGATTTGCGACGATGCCCGTGCGTGTTGGTGATCACACCGCAAATCACCAAGTTTTTATCTCTTTTAGACAGCGTTGCTACCTCTTCAAAAAAACAAGTTTCCCCCTTTAACTCCCGTTCATAGCATACTTCTTCGCTTTGAAAAGCAAAGACGGTCAACACACTGTTTTTTTTGCTTTGCTCCCCCGATTTTTGCAAATATTCGGACACGCCCTCCTGCCCAACTAAACAAATTTGCATACCCTACCCCTTAAAAACGTTCTCTATTTAGTATACCCCCAACCGCCTTAAAAAGGTTACAATTTTTTATGAGCCGCAATATACTGTATAAAGAAAATTTTTTTGGCAATACTTAGAAACAAGGGGGAGCGTATATGTTTTGGGCAGGATTAGCAATCGGATTTTTCATCGGTGGGAATTTCGGTTTTTTATTGATGGCATTACTGAAAGTCAACAAAAAATAAATCGGCAGGACTCGCCTGCCGATTTTTATTTACATACTTTTATCATGCACCGTAATACTTATCCACGATTGCCTTCATTTCGTCTAAATGCGCAATCATATCGCGCGCCAAAACCAAATGGCAACGCGCACGTACAAGATTTTGGTCGGGATAATGTATCTTGAAATATTTATCCCCGTCCAAATAATCGCTCAAGAAACGTATACCGCACTCAACGGTCATTGCGATTGCGCCAAGCGCCAAGGAATCCTTTTCCTCTTTCGTAATCGCACCCTTTAACGCGGAAACGAATCCGCGCGTAAAGGCTTCGTATTTTTCAAGATCGATTGCAACTTTGCTAAGATCCCGTTCGTCTTCGGCGCAGGTAGACGCCGCCACACGGATTGCGTCCCCAAAATCAAACGCCACCAAACCGGGCATTACTGTATCCAAATCGATTACCGATAAATGTTCACGCGTGTTCGCGTCAAATAAAACGTTGCTCGTCTTCGTATCGTTATGCGTTACGCGCAACGGCAAAATCTCTGCCTTTTGTTGCTTATAAGGTGTCGTGGCAATCTCTTCCAATTCCAAATACCCCGCCACGTCCTTTTCCGTTTCCTGCAATCTACCTGCCGCGTTTTCTGCAATCGCCTTACGGAAATTTTCATACCGCCAAACCGTATTGTGAAAGTGCGGAATTACGATGTGCAATTTTTCCACGGGATAATCGGCAAGATGGAGTTGAAATTCCCCAAACGCAATCCCCGATTCTTCAATCACTTTCAAATCGTCCGTATGCTCAAAGCACACCGATTCGTCGATATAACGGCAACACCGCCAAAAACCGCCGTCGTCCGTATTTGTATAATATTCGTCGTCCGCCGTCTTACAGTAATGCAAAACGTTGCGCTTTGCCGTCGCCTGCTTTTGTTTAATCTTTGCGCGAACAAACTCCGTAACCGATGAAATATTTTCCATTACAGCAATCGGATCGGTGAACACGTAGGTATTTACTTTTTGTAAAATATAATCCTTTATTTCACCGTTTCGGAAAAAATATACGCGATAGGTTGTGTTAATGTGTCCGCTATTAACCACCTCGTATCGGCGATATTCCCCCTCGATACAGAACCTTTTACAAACTAATTGTATCTGTTTTTCTTCCATCAAACTCTTTTCCTTTATCATTCTTCCCCCTTCTTTCCAAAGAAAGGTCTATCCATTCGTATGCCCGCTCACCAGTTTTTGCTACTCCTAACCGCAAAAACGCATGCACCTTTATTATATCATCTATATTAGTATATCATCCTTACCACACTTTGTCAAGCCTTTTCCGTTTTTAATTTTTTTGTGAGTTTTGTTTATCACATAAAAAACACAACTTTACCGATACTGTCTTTATGCAAAAAAACTCCTTATCCAGCATTATTCTTGCCACCTGTCTTTCGATAGTATGTCTTAATGCCTGCCATAAAAAGACAAACGAAGCCCCTTTTTCAGATGATACCAATCTTTCGTCGCAGCACGTCCCCACCCCTTTGCCTATTTTTCCCGACCAAGAAGAGGACTTGTTCTTTCCACCGCTTTCCGAACAACAAAGCGAACCCATCCTTCCTGACGTTTGGGATGTTTCCGACGTCGACATCTCTAAAATCGATCCCGCCCGAAAATTGATTGCCTTTACCTTCGACGATACACCTGCGCGCCGTCTGGAAAATATTTTGGCAATTTACGCAGATTACAACGAACACAACCCCGATTGTGTCGCCTCGGCAACGCTGTTTGTGAACGGTTGCCTTTTCGATCATCACACCCCCGTCCTACTTACCACCGCGCTTGCCCTCGGACTTGAACTCGGCAATCACACCCATTCCCATGCCGATCTCACTACGCTGTCTGCCGCAGAAACAGCGACAGAAATCGAACGTGTGGATGCAGCTTTGTCCGTATTCGATGGAAAGGCTCTCCATTTGTTTCGCCCCCCTTACGGGAAAATCACCTCTGCACAAAAAGACGCCGCCCAAACACCTATCGTGAGTTGGACGATCGATACGTTGGATTGGACAGGCGTAAGTGAAGAAGAAATATATCAAAACGTGATGCAAAATAAATTTTCGGGCGCAATCGTTTTAATGCACGATAAGCACGAAAATACCTTACTCGCCCTAAAACGCCTACTGCCCGATTTGAAAGCGGACGGCTATCAAGTGGTCAGCATATCGCAAATGAGCAAAGCGCATGCCTGTACGTTGCATAACGGCAGCGAATATATCCGCATCAGAAAGCGTTAACCCCCTATACGTATCGCAACCAAACAAAAAAGAGCCTTATCGGCTCTTTTTATCTTTTATTTTGTTTAGAATTTTTCTACGCAATACATACGGAAGAACTCCGCACAATCTTCCACCCAACGTCTAACCTTTTTTAACTCCGGTCCTTCGGGATTGACATCCAAATTCCCTGTCGCCAAACCGTGTCTGCCGTGGGGATAAATATGCAGTTCGTAATCCCGTCCGTGATCGGACATTGCTTGTGCAAAGCGGATTGCATTATCCGCAGGAACAACCCCATCGTCCGCCGTCGCCCAAATAAAGGCAGGAGGCGTACTTTCCGAAACCGCCTCGTTGAGATTCAGCGTTTTCAAAAGCTCCGCCTTTTCTTCCTCGGAATATCCGTTCAACAAGTTTATATACGAGCCGAAATGCCCGTGCGAATTAGAAATAACGGGATAACAAAGCCCTACCGCCGTCGGTTTACAATCGAGCGCCACCCCTGCTTTTTGAGGCACGTTTTGGTATTCAATGGCAACGTTCCCCGTCAAATGTCCGCCGGCGGAAAAACCAACGACGAAAATTTCATCCGGATTGACGTTCAGCTCTTTCGCGTTCTTTTTGATATAATCGATCGCGGAAGACGCCTCCAACAATTCTTCGGGATAACGCACCCCTTCCGAAACGGTGAGATACCACAGCACGAAAACCTGAAAACCTTGCCCCATAAACGCGCTGGCAATCGGCTCACCTTCACGACGGCTCGCCATGCCGTACCCACCGCCGGGAATCACCAAAACAGCAGGTTTTCCCCAACCTTGAGGAACTTCTCCGTCATACGGATAATCGGTAATCATACCGTCCAATTTACCGCCTTGCAAAAAAGGATATGCGTCTTTCAAATTCACCGAAATCGTCTTCATCTGTCTATTCCTTTATCAATTAAAAAATTCGTTATAGATTGCTTTCAAACAATCTTCGTAGTCCTTGTTTTCCACGCCGACAATGATATTCAGCTCGCTAGAACCCTGGTCGATCATATTCACGTTGATTCCCGCCTCGCTAAGCGCCTTAAAAAGGCGCGCGGACGTACCTACGTTCTTTGCCATACCGTGTCCAACAGTTGCAATCAAAGCGATATTTTCATGCGCGTAGACCTTATCGGGATGCACCGTTGCCACCATCTCGTCAATGAGCTCTTGCAGCACACCGCCCTTTAAGTATTCGTTGTCAATTACAAGGGACATGGTATCGATACCCGAGGGCAAATGCTCGAAAGAAATACCGCGCTTACCGATCACCGAAAGCACTTTTCCAACAAAACCAACCTCGGCGTTCATCAACGATTTTTCCAACGTAATGGAAGTAAAATCTTTCTTGCCGGCAATACCCGTAACGACGTAATCACTGATATTTCTCGTCGAGTTTTTCACGATATACGTACCTGCGTCCTCGGGACGGAACGTATTGCAGATACGAATGGGTATCCCTGCGCTGCGCACGGGGAAAATCGATTCGCTATGCAAAACGTTCGCACCCATATACGAAAGTTCGCGCAGTTCTTGATAGGTCAGTTCGGGGATACATTTCGGCGAATTGATAATACGGGGATCGCACACAAAGAAACCGCTGACGTCCGTCCAGTTTTCATACAAGTTCGCGCCTACCGAACGCGCCACGATCGATCCGGATATATCCCCGCCGCCGCGCGAGAACGTCTTTACCTTGCCGTTTGCACCCAAGCCGTAAAAACCGGGGATAACCGCACGGGAATACCCTTTCAAAACCTCTGCGCCCAACGCAAACGTCTTTTCTTGATCGAGTACGCCGTTCTCGTCAAAACGAACGAATTGCGTCGCGTCAACAAAGGGAACGTCCAACACCGCCGCCATAATTTTCGCTGCCAAAAACTCGCCGCGCGAAGCGCAATAATCCCGTCCTGCGCCGTTCAAAATCTCGTTTTCGGCTTCGTCTAAACCGTCCTCGATATGCAGCTCTTTCCCGATTTCTTTTTCAATATTGGTAAAGCGTACGCGGATTTTCGCAAACGTTTCCTTAAACGCCGCAATATCCCCTGCCTCTATCTCGTCCGAGCATTGATACAGCAAATCAGTAACCTTGATATCGCCGCCAAAACGCTTACCGGGCGCGGAAACCACGACGTAACGACGTTCAGCGTCGCTTTCGACGATCTTTGCCGCGGATAAAATCACGTTACCGCTCGCCATCGACGTACCGCCGAATTTACATACTTTTATACCCATAAAACTCCTTGTGTGCGGTAATCCACCGCAACTACACTTTTTCTATTCTCTTTATTTTACCGCCTTATAGCGTATCTTATTAAACGTGCAAAGCCAGAACCACGAAAAAGGCAAGCCCTACGCAGATCGCTTTGATCCAAAATTTAGAAACGAATACGTTTTTCAAAAATCTTCCAAATTTCATTTTTTCTTACCTCCGCGCACCTTTTTTATCGTTCAACGGCATTTCATGCCAATAATAATCCTTCAACGCGTCCACGAGCATGTCATAATCGGCATATCTCGTTACCGCGCCTTGTTTTACAATGGAAATGATACCCGTTTCTTCGGAAACCACCAACGAAATCACGTTTGCAACCTCGGTAATCCCGATTGCCGCGCGGTGACGCGTGCCGTATTCCTTCGGGTAGCTAGTCTTTTGCGTCAAGGGCAAGAAACAGCCTGCCGCCTGAATTTTATGTCCGTGAATGACCATTGCCCCGTCGTGCAAAGGCGCTTTCGGGAAGAACACGCCCTCGATCATTTGCGTAGAAATTTCCGCGTCGATCGCCACACCGCTCTGCAAAACCTGTTTGGGCAGAGCGCCTTTGGAAAGCACAATCAATGCCCCCACGTTATTTTTAGACATATTTTGGAGCGCCTTTACGATATGCGTTATGCAACGCTCGGTATCCGCCTGCGAAACGACTTCCGCACCACTACCCGTTTTTTCGGTCGATTTTTCCGTCGGCGTGTGTACGTCCCAGAAATATTTTTTCACTTCCATGCTAAAGAGCAACAGCATGGTTGCGGATACGAGCAACACGAACAAGAACAAAATCGCCGCAGGCATAATCCCTTTGTCAAAAGCGGAAATACATCCGCCGCCGACGAGTATGCACCAATACACCACCATCAAATTCGTGGCGTCGTTGTCACGCAAAATCTTTGAAACAAAGAAAATCACCGTGAACAACAGGATAATCTCTACCACCTGTAACGCGCCGAAAGAATCGAAAAAGGCTTTCGTATTCGTCTTTAACGTATTCAAAGTAGTCGTTAAAAGTTGTGTTCCCATATCTACCTCCCCCTTTTACGTCGTTTCTTCTGTAAAAAGGATTTTGTATAATATTATTATATAAAATCTGTCACCGAAAATAAGGCGTTTTGCGTCAATTTCTTAATTTTTTCTAAAAAACAGCTTCGCTGTCACCGTTTTTAACGCCGCCGACGGCGTCAAAACACCGCATTTGATATCGCTGATCGCCTGATACACGCCGCTATAAAGCGCCAACAGTTCCCCTTTCCCGAATTTTGCCGCCTGTTCGCGGTTCTTTTTTGCCGCGTATTCTTTGATACCGAGCGCCGTCGCCACGTCCTTGTCGCTCCCTTTGCAAAGGGAAACCTCGTACAAGCCCTTAAAATAGGAGGCAAGGGAGGAAAGCAACGACGTTTCGTTAAAACCGCGCGTCGACAAGTCTTTGATGACTTTCATATATTCCGAGTAATTTTTCCGTGCCAACGCATTGGCAAGTTCGTAAATCTTATATTCGGAATCGGGATATACCAGCTCATCCACGATCTCGTCCGTCAGACGGTCTTTTCCCGTTGCCGCGCAATAGCCCAACAATTTTTCCGTTTCCATCGCGATACGGGACATATCAAACACGCAATAGGACGCCACCTTACCGCAGGTAATTCCGTCGGCATACACCCCTGCGCGCTTGCAAGTCACGTATATCCATTTCTTAATCGTTTCCTCGTCCGAACGGGAACAATCCACGTAGGTAACGTTCGGTTTTTTTGCCAACGCCGCCGTACCCGTCTTGCCCTTTCCGCTGTTTATAATCAACAAAATGCTGTCGGCAGGCGGATTTTCAAACAACGGTTTCAGATACCCGTCAAAATCCTTTTCCGTGGGATAGAACTCCGTCACGCGTACCAACCGTTTTTGACTGATAAAGGGAAAACTGCTCACCGCTCCAACGAGCGATTTCAATTTTTCCCCTTTAAGCGTACCGCCGTCAAAGGATACGTAATCCAAAGTCGGCTCTTGAACGTACAACTTCTTCAGTATTTGTTCGCCCTTTTCGCGAAAATAAACCTCTTCGCCTTCCAACAAATAAATCGGGCATACACCGTTTTCGTCGGTGAATTTCTTAAATTCTACGTATTTCACGGCAACGCCCTCCTCTTTTTTGTTATTATAACACATACGCCCAAAAAAAGCAAGGCATTGCAAACAAAACCTTGCCGTTTCTTGCTATTTCTCAACAAATTAGCGGTAAATTATACAAAATCGTCCCCGCTACAAAAGCCAGCATCAACCCCCAAACCGCACAGCGGCGGATTTTCCCCGATACGTTCCACTTGTCCGACATAAACGTGCACGCCAAATAATAACAAACCACGCCGCCTGCCGTCAGCGAAAAGCCGCGTATCATAAAGGACGAGAAATCACACGCCTCAAAGAGGAGCAACACCGCCGACCAAAGCATGGACGGCAGATACAAAATCACGTTCGCCGCGGACACGGGTAGCACGCAAGCGATAAAAACGAGGAGCAACAGCAGAGAAAACGTTGCACTAATTAACGGCACGAATAACAGGTTTAACAGCAACGACCAACAGGACACGTACCCAAACGTTTGCAACAAAATCGGCGCGGTGGCGATTTGTGCCGCAAAGGACACGGAAAGCAGCGAAACGACCGTACGGCGTACGCCCTGCCCAACCGTCTGCGGTAAATCTTCGCGTTCTTTTCTGCGCTCTAATATCCGTTCGCGATGTTTTCCTGCCAACGATAAAATCACCTTATCGGACCCCGTATCCAAGACACGTCCTATGGGTTTTGCCAAAAATGCAATCCCTAAACACGCCGCAAAGGACAGCTGAAATCCAACGCAAAACAACTCGACAGGGTTGATAAGCAAGATAATAAACGCCGCCACCCCAAGGGTTTCTAACAGGTCGCTCTTTATCCCGATACATTTTGCCGCATAGCTGACCAAACACAAAATCAACGCGCGTACAACGGACGCCGTAAATCCGCACACTCCGGCGTAAAACGTCAATACGGTGGCAAGCAGAATAAAATGCGTCGATTTTGACAGCCGTTTCAACGCGGTTTTTCGTATGAGCAGTAGACAAAAAGCATACAACGCACCCACGTGCAACCCCGATACCGCAAAGATATGCGTGATACCGCCCCTGCGCACGTTTTCCAATAAATCGCTGTCAATCCCTGCCGTATTCCCCGTCAATGTCGCCATCGTCACCGCCGCAGGCGTTTCGTCCATGCCTGCATACACGACGCGCTCCATGCGGCTACGTACCGCGGCAAACAAATTCAATTTGTGGTCTATAATCTCTAAATCTTGTACTTTCGTCAAGGAAAAACGCACATCGTCGCTGATATCACTCGCACGGAACCCGTATTCGCCCCAAAAGGAAACGTCCGTCGTTACGACGCCGTCCATACGTACCACGTCGGCAAGGTAGATTTCGTCTGATAAACGTTTCGCTAGCTGAGCCGTCAAGCGTCCGTCTTGCTTTTCCCCATCGATGCGCACGTCGTCCAAAACAACCACCAACGTATACTCGGTCAACGTCTTTTCCTGCACTTGCCCGACGACCTCCGCCTCTTGGTTGTATTGCCTCGTATCGGTAAAATCCAACACCTTACTCTTGAACGCGGCAAACCCAAAACAAAAACACACCGCCAACCAAACGATTACCACCGCTGTCGCCAAAATACGCGCTCGGCTTTTGCAAAAACAAAAAGACGCCGCCGCAAACGGGAGCAACGCTATGCTCCACCACGCGGAAACGTCCTTAAATATCCGTAAATAGGCAAACAAAATCCCGAGCGCAAGGCTCGCCGCAGAGAAAAATAAAGGGCGAAAATTAAACAATTTATCGGCTACGTTTTCTCTTTGGTGAATACTTTCCATCGGGGTTATCCGTTTGTCAATCTTCCAAGCCTGCCAAATAATCGATGGAAACGCCAAAATATTTGGCGATAATTGCTAAACTGTACAGTTTAGGTTCTCTCAACCCGTTTTCCCAAAGACTTACCGTTGCTTTTCCAACCCCAAGTTCTTTGGCAAGTTGTTCTTGTCCGATACCTTTTTCCAATCGTAATTCTCTAAATCTTTCAGCAAATATCTTTACCATACAAGTATTATCTCACAACTGTAAGAATAATACTCAATTTCTCGCAGTTGCGAGAAAAAGCCAGATTTTCTGCAATAAAACAAAAGAACGCCTGAATAATCCGTCTTTTTTGTCATACCGAGCGGAGCAATTTATTGCGCAGTCCAGTGTTTCTCGGCTTTGTCATTGCGAGCGTAGCGCGGCAATCTCCTATTCGTTGTACTTCTTTAAGAGATTGCTTCGTCAATTTTATTTCCTCGCAATGACACCAACCTACATTACGTCTTTGGTCAATATAACGCCATATAATAAAAACTCGGCAAATGCCGAGCCTTTTATTAATCTAAATACTGCGAAACGGTATAGGACAGTTTATCGATTACTTCTTCCAAGTCGCCAAACAGCATACAGCCTGCCGCGCGGATATGTCCGCCGCCACCGTACACGCTGGCAATTTTGTTCACGTCCGCGTATTCCTTGGAGCGCAACGAAATTTTATATTGTCCTTTTTTAATTTCCATCAGCGACGCGGCAACCTCCACCGTTTCCACGTTCAACGGAAAATCAACAAAACCTTCCGTCATGCCGTTGTCCGCCCCACAAGCGTCCATATTTTCCTTGCTGACGACAATCAACGCAAACCTATCGTCGTGGTAATAGCGCATACCGCCCATGGTCTTTGCAAACAACGCCGCGCGCGCCTTGGGCTGTTTTTTAAACAGCATGTAATTGTAATAGCGAATATCCGCCCCCGCCGCCACAAGCTTTGCCGCCAACGTCAGCGTTTCTTCCGTTACGTCGTCGTGGGAAAAATTCCCCGAATCCGTAAGCAGCCCTATCAGCAAATATTCCGCCGTTTTTTTGTCAAACGGAGCACCCATGTCCGCAATGAGCGTGGCAACGTTCATACAATTTGCCGAACATTCGCGCACGAAATTGTACTTTGCAAAGCCGTTGTTCGAGATATGGTGGTCGATATTTATCGTATCGATTTTTTTGCGTCTTGCCGACAAAAATTCGTCTTGCAACGCCCCCAAACGCTGTTCGTCGCTGCAATCGACGGTAACCAACAAATCGTAGGGCTTGGTCGGCGTTTTCTTTATGCGGTCAATGCCGTCGATAAAAGTAAGGTTGGACGGAATATCCGTTTCTACGCAAACCTCGTTTGCTATCCCTAAATTATCTAGCGCCGTTGACAACGACAACGCGCTGCCAAACGCGTCCCCGTCTGGGCGCATATGCGCAATTATCAATACGTTGCTTGCCTCTTTTATTCTGTTTGCAATCTGTTCCAAAGAACATTTCATATTATACTCCCAAAGAGCCTTAATGCGCTGCAAAACCGCAACGCATTAAAAAACTTATTCTTCGTTGTCCCCGTCCTCGTCTGCGGGCGTGGAATAGGTGATTTTTTTGAACAGCTCGTCCATCTTTGCGCCGTAAACCATGCTCCCGTCCATGCGGAACGTCAGCGACGGTACGGTACGCATACGCATCACTTGCGCAAGCTCATGACGGATAAACCCTGCGTTTTCCTGCAAAATTTGGAAAGAACGCTTGGTTTCCGCCTCGTTTGTTCCGTAAATGCTGACGTAGACGATTGCCGTTTTCAAATCGGGCGCGACGTCCGCCTCCGTAACGGATATCAGCCCTTTCAAATCGGGGGCTTTATCCTTCAAACGGCGTAAAATCACGCTGATTTCTTTTTGATATTCCCCGTTCAATCGGGAAGTTCTGGATACCTTCATTACGCTTTGATTTCCTCCGTAACGTAACATTCGATAATATCGCCGACGCGGATTTCGTTAAAGCCGTCGATTGCACAACCGCATTCGTAGCCGTAGTTGACTTCTTTCACGTCGTCCTTAAATCTCTTGAGCTGCTTAACGCCGCCTTCGCAAATCATGATATCTTCGCGATAAATTCTCAGTTTCCCGCCGCGGATAATCTTGCCGTCGATAACGTAACAACCTGCAATCGTGCCAACGCCCGTGATATTGAACGTCTGACGCACTTCGCACTTACCTGTAAGCACTTCTTTAAGCTTGGGCGCAAGCATACCTTTGAGCGCCGCTTCCATATCGTCGATAAGCTCGTAAATGATACGGTAACTTCTAACGTCAACCTTGGAGGTTTCCGCTAATTTCTTCGCTTTCGTATCGGGACGAACGTTGAACCCGATAATAATTGCGTTTGCGCTATCGGCGAGCATAACGTCGCCCTCGTTAATCGCACCCGCCGCCGAGTGGATAACCTTAACGCGCACTTCTTCGTTGGACAGCTTTTCAAGGGATTGTTTTACCGCCTCTACGCTACCCTGCACGTCGCCTTTGACAATAAGGTTGAGGTTTTTGATCTTGCCCTCTTCTACCTGCGCAAAGATATCGTCGAGGGAAACGCGGCTCTGTTCCTTGATCATGTTTTCGCGTTCGCGGTTCTTTCTTTCTTCCTGTACCTGTTTCATAAGCGCCTGATCGACCGCCATAATGCTGTCGCCTGCGTTCGGCACGTCTTCCAAACCCAGAATAGAAACCGCCATAGACGGGCCTGCGGATTTGACCGCTCTGCCCTTGTCGTCGAACATAGCGCGGACACGCCCCATCGTCGTACCCGACAAAATATTATCGCCCGTTTTCAGCGTACCCGTCTGTACGATAATGCTTGCCACCGGGCCTTTACCCTTGTCGAGTTTCGCTTCGATAATCGTACCCTTTGCCTGACGGTCGGGGTTCGCCGTGAGTTCTTGCATTTCCGCAACGAGGTTGACCGATTCTAACAATTCGTCGATACCCATACCCGTCTTTGCCGAGATAGGAATCACCATCGTATCGCCGCCCCATTCTTCGGGAACGAGTTCGTATTGCATGAGCTCCTGCTTTACGCGGTCGGGATTGACTTCGTATTTATCCATTTTGTTCATAGCAACGATGATAGGCACGTTTGCCGCTTTGGCATGGTTGATTGCCTCTACCGTCTGCGGCATGATACCGTCGTCCGCCGCCACGACCAAGATAACGATATCCGTTACCTGCGCACCGCGCGCACGCATCGCCGTGAACGCAGCATGCCCAGGGGTGTCGATAAACGTGATTTGTTTGCCTTTCGCTGTAACCGTATACGCACCGATACTCTGCGTAATACCGCCTGCCTCGCCTGCAGTAACCGACGTCGCGCGGATTGCGTCGAGCAGCGAAGTTTTACCGTGGTCAACGTGTCCCATAACCGTAACGACGGGCGCACGGGTAACCAGCTTGCTTTCGTCTTCCGCAACCACCGTATCCATCAGCACTTCTTCCGCCGTCTTTTCGGGTTTGTATTCGAGGTCGATTCCCATATCCATCGCAATCATCAGCGCATTGTCGTAATCGATGGAATCGTTGATCCCTTTCATGATGCCTTCTTTGAACAGGCGTTTGGTAATTTCCACCGCGGACACACCGAGCTTTTCAGACAGGACTTTCAAAGGAATATCTTTCGTCGTAACGACGGCATGTTCAATCTTAATCGTAGGAATTTCTTTCTGCTTTGCCTTTTTCGGGCCGCGAACCTTTCTGTAACCGCTCTTATCCTCGTCAAAATCCTCCACCGTCATGCCTTGCTGTTTGATCAGCGAACGCTTAGACATAGGTTTCTTTTCGGTATACGTCTTTTCAAAGGTCTTTTTCTTTGCAGGCGCGGAGAACGATTTGTTATCTCTGCTCGGCATAATCGGCGCGGCGATAGGAGCGCTGCCCGTGGGACGTGCGGGACGTGCGCCTTGCTGCGCGGTCGGTCTTTGCGCAAAAGGTCTTTCCCCTTGCGGACGTGCCGGTCTATCCCCTGCGGGACGGGGGCGGAAAGTGGTCGTTGCGCCGGTATCCACGCCGGGTTTTGCAACGTATACGCCCTGTTCCTGTCCGTTACGGAAATATCTGGGCGCGCGCGGACCTGCAGGAGCAGCCGGAGCTTTGGGCGTAAACGTACGCGCCTTTTCTTCCGCTTTTTCTTCTACCTTTTCCTCTTTTTCTTCCGCTTTAGGTGCAGACTCTTCGGGAAGAACAACCGTTTCTTCCGTCTTTTCTTCCGCTTTTTCTTCTACCTGCGGTTCTTCCTTTTCAGCCTTTTTCTTCGTCGATTTCTTCGGCTTTTCTTCTTCGGGAGCAGCCTTTTCTTCCTGTTCTTTCGCCAGCTTTGCCGCTTCTTTTGCAGCCGCTTTCGCAGCTTCTTCCGCCGCGATACGCTCTTCTTCCGCCTTAGCAGCCGCTTCGCGTTCCGCTTTCTCCGTTTCAATCACGGAGAGCTTTTTCATAATCTCCGAAAGATTTCTTTCTGTGGAAACAAGACGCTTTTGCAACCCACCGAGTTGCGTATCGTCTAAAAGTCCCAGTATTTTTTCCACATTTTCATATTTTTTTGCCATAGGTTCAGTTGTTTCCTCCCGAATAGAATTTAATTTGGGGCTCGCTATCGGCAACGGAAAGGATTGCCTTTGCGAGATTTTGGTCTGTAATTGCCACCGCTTTTACGGCAGGACGGTGCACCGTCGCGCTAAGTGCGCCCTCGTCCGTCATCAACAACGGACAGGCGAACTTTGCCTGCGCGTTTACCATCGATTTTAAGGAATTTTTTCCTATCTCTCCGTCCGCAAGTAAAAGGTATACGCCCTTTTTTTGCCGCTCAATCATCTCCACGCCGAAAATGATTTTCCTAGAACGGATACAAAACCCGATGTACGTTTCTATTTTATTGTTCACGGAGTTTCCTCCCCAATCCCTTGATATACTTCGTCGGCAACGCTCGTCGAAAACGCTTTGTGCAACAATTTTTTGCCGTTGAGTTTTTTCAAACACTCCGCATTGTTACAAATATACGCGCCGCGCCCCGCGGCTTTGCCCGTGGCGTCAAGATATATCTCGTCGTCCGCCGTTTTTACCACGCGCGTCATATCCGCCTTGGGTTTCATTTCCCGACAGGCAATACACATGCGCATAGGGATTTTTTTCGTCTTGGGCATTTTTATATGCTCCTTTTGAAAATTATTCTTCTACGCTTTCTTCTATTTCTTCTTC
>JAZNXZ010000096.1:0-6232 GCA_045594165.1 Candidatus Scatosoma sp. | reverse complement strand
TGGCGGCATTAAGGGCGATAACGAGGGCGGCAGATGGTTTGTCGTAAAGAAAGATTTGGCAAACAACGTTCTGTACGTTTCCCACGGTGACGGAGCGCCGCTCTATTCCAAATCGTGCGAGGTGAGCGGATTTAACTGGATACCCTTTAAGCCGTCCGCAAACGAATTCGACTGCATGGCGAAATTCCGTTACCGTCAGCCCGACCAAAAAGTACACGTATCCGTTCGTAGCAACGGTACTTTGCATATCGAATTTGCCGAGCCGCAACGCGCAGTCACCGAAGGGCAGTACGCCGTTTTATACGACGGAATCAACTGTCTTGGCGGCGGCGTAATCGAAAGCGCAGAATATTAAAAATACCACCGTAAAACGTAAAGAGCAAGGCTTTTTAGCCTTGCTCTTTGTTTATCGTTTTGAAAATTTACAACCGCATAAATCCTGGCGATACAGTCCGTATTCTTTGGACAAATCAATGGAGCGGTAATACCCGCCCTGCTTTTTGAAATCGCTGTATAGATAGTTCAACGCGTACCGTCCCCCTACCTTTTCCCCGATTTCGTTTAGCCACTCTGCATTTTTATGGGGGGATAGCGTCAACGTCGTACCAAACCACAAAAATCCGTTTTCCTTTGCCACCTGCGCCGTCTTTTCCAACCGCAGCGCATAACACTCGTAACAACGCGCGCCGCGCTCGGGTTCGTTTTCCAAACCCTTAGACATACGGATAAACGCCTGCGCGTCGTGGTCGCAATCCAAAATATCCGCCCAACCCGTTTCCGTCAAAAATCGGATTTGCTCTGCCTTGCGTTTTTCATATTCCGCCTCTTCATCGATATTCGGATTATAATACAAAACGGTTATCTTAAAAACGTCCTTCAGGCGTTCCAAACACGCGGAAGAACAGGGCGCGCAACAGCTATGCAACAGCAGCGGCGTCCCCTTTTCCACCTTTTTCATTTGTTCCTGCATTAAAAGGTCAAAATTCCGTTTCATACGCCTATTATACTCCCTTTTATCCCCTTTGTCAATCTTTGAAAGAAACCTTGACAAAAACGGATTTTTTCGCTATAATACCCCTATGAAGTTATTAATCCCCGTAGCGTCGGGTTTGGAACAAATCACAAAACGCCAGCTCTTTGCGCTCGGCTATGAAAAAGCGCCTGCGGACAACGGCAGAATCGAAATCGACGGCGACTGGCAGGATATCGCGCGCTTAAACGTCCTGCTGCGCAGCGGAGAGAGGGTGCTCATTGTTCTTTCGCGCTTTCAAGCCGTTACGTTCGACGAATTATACGACGGCGTTTACAATATCCCTTGGGAAAATTATTTGACAATCGATAGCCGTATTTTGATGGACGGAAAATCCGTTCAAAGCACCCTTGCCGCCATCAAAGCCGCAGGGGGCGTGGCAAAAAAAGCCGTAATACGCCGTCTGTCGGATAAAATCCGCACGGGCAGAAACACTTTTTCGGAAACGGGCGCACGGTCGATTATCGGCGTTTCGATTTATAAAGACGAAGTGACCGTCACCTTGGACACTTCGGGCGAGGGCTTGCACAAGCGCGGCTACCGTAGCTTAGCGTACAGCGCGCCTTTGAAAGAAACCCTTGCCGCGGCATTAATCGACAGCACCTTTTACAACCCCGACAAGGATATCGAAAAACCGTTTGCCGATCCCTTTTGCCGCAGCGGTACGTTGGCCATCGAGGCGGCAATGAAAGCCCTGCATATCGCGCCGGGGCTGCACCGTGATTTTGATTTTACGGCGTGGGCGTGCGCGCCGAGCGGAATTTTAGAACGAGCAAGACAAGAGGCGCGTGATAAGGAAAACCGCGCGGCAACCCCGACGATTTTCGCATCCGATATCAATCCCGAGGCGATTTCTATCGCCAAATACCACGCCAAAAAAGCAGGCGTGGACAAGAATATCCGCTTTGCCGTTGCCGACGCAACCAAGTTTTCCAGCGACCAAAAATACGGCGTTTTGCTGTCTAACCCCCCATACGGGGAGCGATTAAGCGAGGAAAAGGAAGTGCGCGCGCTGATGTCCGCATTTGGAAAAGCTTTCCGTAAATTACCCGATTGGAACGCCTATATCCTGACGTCTTTGCCCGATTTTGAACGCTCTTTTGGCAAGACGGCAGATAAGAAGAAAAAACTGTTTAACGCAAATCTCATCTGCGGATTTTACTCGTATTTCGGCAAGCCGCCGAAAGCGGACGGTCCGCACAAAAACGAATAAAGGAGCATTTTTATGTTTGATTATACGCAAGCCGCCTTTTCGAAAATCTTAAAAGATTTCAAACGCATACGCACGGTCATTACCGTTTTCGTGCATTTGTTTTCTATCGCATATCTTATCTATGCGCTCATTATGCAGACAGGATTTTTGATTGCAAACGTTGCCCTGTTGGCGCTGACTGCGAGCTATTTCGTGTTCTTTATCGCCATGGAAAGCCGACAAAATAAGACGCGCATGAGAAAGCGCGTCACCGACGTCTACGGCTGGTGCAAACGGT
Organism: Candidatus Scatosoma sp.; assembly: GCA_045594165.1. Lineage (GTDB taxonomy): Bacteria > Bacillota > Clostridia > Christensenellales > Borkfalkiaceae > Scatosoma. The sequence continues at coordinate 3,712 of JAZNXZ010000096.1, read as the reverse complement.
TGATTAAATTACCCCTTTTGGTGATTGCCGTTTACGGTTTGGCGCTCTCCAAAACGGATTTCGACCCCATTTCCTTTATGATGACGTTGTTTATGATTATCTGCTGGATTTTGGAAATTCTGTTCTATTTCATTATCCGTTTTTTGGAAATCGAGAAAAATTTCATTATGGACGGCTTGTATAAGGATTTGCATATTGAACCGAAGAAAATTCCCTTTTTCGGCGAAAAAATCGTCAATTTCTGCGACGGATTCCCTTTAAGCGATAACGCCGAAGAAAATTATAAAAAATTACAGCCTATTGTGGAACAGCGCGCAAAAGAAAAAGAAGAAAAACGACAGGCGAAAATCATCGAAAAAATGGAAATCAAAATCGCCGCAAAACAATCGAAATTAGAAATCAAAGCGACGGTAAAACGCACGAAAATAGAGGCTAAACAACAAAAAAAGGCGGAAAAACTCGCCAAAAAGCAAAGCAAGAACCCTCCTTTACCCGACGTTAATTTGATAGAAGAAATTGCCACCACGGAAACGAAAAAAGGCAAATGATATGCAGGTAAAAAAACTCCGCTTTATAAACGCCGATCCTTTGAAACTCCTCGCGGCGGCGCTGATGTTGATCGACCATATCGGCATGATTTTTTACGACCGATTTTCCCTGGATACCTATTTCATTTTGCGGAAAATCGGACGGCTTTCCATGCCCCTATTCGCCTTTGCGATTGCAGAGGGCTGCCGTTATACCCGTAACAAACCGCTGCATTTTTTGATGCTTTGCGGCTTGGGGCTGATTTGCTTCTTCGTATACGCAATCGCGCTCGACCAAATCTATTACAATATTTTAATCACCTTTTCTTTTTCGATTGTATGCATCTATGCCTTGCAATTTATGAAGTTTTCCCTTTGCGAAAAGCAAAGCAAGCGGTGGCAGAAAATCTGTTCCCCCCTGCTGTTTATCGGAACAATCGCCGTTACGTATCTTTTTTGTTATTATAATCCCGTAGATTACGGATTTTGGGGTTGTATGCTCCCCGTGTTCGCCTCACTTTTTGATTTTCACCGCATACCTGCCCCCACCCTTTTACAAAAAACGGACGTTTTGCCCCTGCGCGTATTGACGATGGCAATCGGGCTGACCATTCTCGTTTTCAATACGGCGTTCCCCCCGAAAATTGCGGCGTGGTCGCTGTTGACAATCCCCATATTGCTTTTGTACAGCGGCGAAAAAGGAAAATGGAAATTAAAATATTTCTTCTATCTTTTCTATCCTCTGCACCTTGTCCTTTTACAAGGTCTAGCGTGGATTTTATAAACCGCACGCAACATAAAAGCGGAAGAGTTTGTAACTCTTCCGCTTTTGTTATTGTAAACTGCTAAGCAGTCCTTCCAAACCACGCTTTACGTCGTCGTAAGAACGCTGAAAATCGCGCGTGTACCACGGGTCGGCAACGTCGCCGTCCTCGCCTGCGTATGCGAGCAATTTTTTGATTTTATGGGCGTTCTTTTCGCCTAAAATCCGCGTTGCGTTGCGTACGTTTGCCCCGTCCATGCAAAGAAATAAATCAAACTTGTCGCCGTGCACTTTCGTCAATACCTGCGCGCGTTTGCCTGTGCAGGAAATTCCTTTGCTTTCCAAAAGGGTACGGGTATGATAGTACACGGGCGCGCCCACACCGTTAAACACGTTTTCGTCTGAGGTCGCACTCGATTCAATAATAAATTCGTTTTCCCGTCCTTGCTTTTTGACCATATCTTTTAAGAGCAGTTCCGCCATCGGCGAACGGCAGATATTGCCAAGACAGACAAACATAATTCTATACGGTTTGTTCATTTTCGTTTTCCTTTACGTTTTGATTTTCGTGCGTTTCACACGTTTCTTCCGCTCCTTTTCCGCCGCCGCACGCGCCTGCATGCGGACAAGACTGACAGCCGCAACCGCAGCCGACTTTTTCGCCTTTCAGCTTTTTACGGATGATATATATTGCAATCGCCGCCACAACCAGCACGATTGCCGCAATTAAAATATAATCGATAGGTTTCATGGATATTTCTCCTGTTTAGTGTTATACCCGCCCCCGCTCATCGCGACACGGGGGTGGGTATTTTGCAAAAAATGAGGTATTTGTATAAGCTTATTTCAAGGTTTTGTTTTGTTTTTCCCGACGTTCTTTTTTGTCCATTCGCTTGTTATACCAAACGATACCGACAACTGCCAACGCCGCTACTGCCAACCAGATCGCAATAGGCCAAACGAACTCACCCACCGTATAAACCATCGACGCCACCAAATACGACGTAACGATCCAGAACAAAAGCGTCCATTTGAACTTGCCCTCTGCCGTTTCGCCCTTTGCCGCCGCCACCGCCGCAAAGCAAGGGATCGTCAACATATTAAACGCGATAAACGCAATGAGCGCAGGGACGGAAATACCCGTTGCACCAATCATAACAACGACCTCCGCAACCCCTTCTTCCGTACCTTCAAACCCTGCAATAATAACCGCAGCAAGCGAGCCGAACGTCGCGATAACGTTTTCCTTTGCAATCAAGCCCGTGATTGCCGCCACCGCGAATACCCAACCAAACGCCGGCAACTGACTGCCAAAGCCAAGGGGGGTGAACAGGGGCTGTATCAACTGCCCAACCGACGCGAGAATGGACTCGCCCATACCGTCTTCGCCGACGTAATGCCAATCCCAAGCAAAATTGGACAAGAACCAAATAATGACGCAGGACAGCAAGATGATGGTAAACGCTTTTTGAATAAAGTGTTTCGCCTTATCCCAAAGGTGTAAAATCAAGTTTTTCGCACCAGGCATGTGATAGGTAGGCAGTTCCATAATGAACGGCGACGCCTCACCGCGCTTGGTCGTGTGCCGCATGACGAGCAAGGACACGAGCGCCGTTACAATACCCAGCAAATACATCGAATAGGTAATAACGTCTGCGTTGCCGACGCCAAAATGCGTTACGATACCGCCCGAAATGGCAAGCAGGATAGGCATTTTTGCCCCGCACGAGAAGAACGGTATAACACGCACCGTTGCCTCGCGTTCTCTCTCGTCCGCCATGGTACGGGTGTTAATCATTGCCGGAACGGAACAGCCAAAGCCCATAATCATGGGCATAAACGCTCTGCCCGAAACGCCGAAACGGCGGAAAATTCTGTCCAACATAAAGGCTACGCGCGCCATGTACCCCGTGTCTTCCAAAATCGAGAAGAAGAGGAAGAGCACCAAAATCTGCGGCAGGAAAGAAAGCACCGCGGCGATACCGCCCCAAACGCCGTCTACAATCAATCCGACGATTGCATCCTTTGCACCGAGCGCCTCAAAGCCTGACGACAACCATTCCCCAATTTGACTGGTCAACAAATCGAGCGCATTAAAGAAAATTACGCCCGGCGAGTTTAAGCCGTCTGCAAAGAACACGCTCCCCCACGCCGTTTCGCTAATCTCGCCGCACCACTCGCCAAACGGTTTTATAATAGAGCCTAAATACAGCAGATTTTCCGAGAAGGTAAGGTGGAAAATGCTAAACAAAATCACCAAGAAAATGGGCAATCCCCAAATTTTATGCGTCAACACTTTATCCGCTTTGTCCGATTTGGACAGTTCGTCATAGCTCGGTTTTCTTGCGCGGGTGAGCGTGGACGAGAAATGCGCCGTTATGTATTTATATCTTGCGTCGGCAATTTCCGCCTCCGCGTCCCC
>JAZNXZ010000095.1:0-2204 GCA_045594165.1 Candidatus Scatosoma sp. | reverse complement strand
ACCTGCGCGACGGGTTTTCCGTACGCCGTCGACGTGCCGAGATTGCCTTGCAATAATCCGTTGAACGAGCCGTTGTAAAAGGACGTCAAACCCATCCAACGCAGATATCTCGTCAACAGATTGCCGTCCGTCCCCAAACGGCGTTGCCAGTACAGATACCGTTCGGCGTAAATTAAATTTTTATTGGCGGCGATTTCCTGCCTTGCCATATCCGCCGCTTTATCCACGGGCAGCATGTTGTATACCGCGAACACCAAAAAGGAAAGCAGCAGCAACACGAGTAACAGGTACGCCGACCTTTTGAGAATATACTTTGCCATATTTCCTCTACATTTTTATACTCAACGCGACACGTATCGCGTCATTTTATCAAAAAATCCGCCTCGTCGCGCAAGAAATTCGCGCTGTAATTGTCGTACTTTTCAGGATCAATCGTCCACGATAGCGACATATCGTACGCCGCGCCCGTAAAGCCCGTTGCAAAGTTCACCGCGCCGTATCTTGCGCGTGTAAATCCGTAGGCTGGCATTTGGCAATATTCGCCATACAGCGCAGAGTTCATATTTCCCGACGTGTAGGTGAGATATGCACCGATTTTTGCGCCTGCATTGGGGTTGCTCTGCCAAGCGGTGATGAGCTGATCGGTAACGGGGTTGGGCTGCGTACCCATCCAATTAATGACGAGCGGCATATAATATTCTCCGCTCACTTTTACCGTTTTATAGCGGTTATCCGTAGCGGCAAACGTCAAATTGTTATACGTCTTTTCATAGCTGCTTAGTTTTTTATACCGCACGCCGCCCTGCGTTTCGTCGTATGGGCTTCCGTCCGCATTATACGTCCAGCCACCCGCAATCAGCTCTTCCTTAGCCCGATCTACGCTGTACGGATATTTGTTCAATTTTAACTGCTTTTTCGTTGCTGCATAAGCGTCCATACCGACGTGGTAAGGTCCGTGTACCACGCTGCCGTACCCACCCGTGAACGTCTGTGCAAATTCGTCGCGGTCGATCGTGTGCATAACGGCGCGGCGGACTTCGGCAAATTGCGTCGGACCGAAATCGCAACGGAACGCAAGTTTCCCGTACCCTGCGCGGTCGTAGTGGTTTTCCTTAAAGCGAACGTTGTCCACGATGGAAAGCGCCGCTTTCGTTTCTTCGCCGCCCGTCACCCCTGCAAGCACGTCCACCCGACCTTTCGTCAGTTGGTCCAGCTGCGTTTCAGGGATAATTTTCACGTAAGAAAGTTTATCAATCGTCGGTTTGCCGCGGTAATCCCCTTTGTATAAAGAATTTTTACGCAAAGTCGCGACACGGGTAGCCCTGTCGTAATTTTCCAAGACGTACGGTCCAGAATACGGAAAGGCGTTTTTATCCAAATTGGCAAGATTTTGTCCGATACGCTCTGCCATGACATAGGTCGTTACGCCGTTCTTTTGCGTTTTTTCGTAAAATTCCCGTTCGATATACGCGCCCTGCCCATCGTCTTTGATTTTGCAATCCCCCAAATACAGGGCAGTGGGTTGCGGTGTAAATCCGCCGTAGGAAATCGCGTAATAATAGTCGGCATATTCCTCTTTGACGGTGACGGAAAAGGTGTTTGTATCCAAAAGCCGCACACCCGTAAAGGGAACGGGTTCTCCGTCGCCCTCGTAAGCGTTAAACGCCTCGTAACCATCTAACGTCAAACCGACGGCGTCGCCGCCCCCTGCCGCACGCATGACTTTGCTACTGCCGGCGAGCAAAGGGGCAAGGTAGTTTTCCGCATGAATAGGGCTGCCGTCCGAAAAGACGAGATCGTCGGCAATCTGCACGGTGAACGTACGCGTGCCGTCGGAGTTTTTTCGCTCCTCGTGCGAACGCACGATTTTATCGTCCGCCCACGCGTACCCCCCACCCATGTCCGTAACGACGGTGGAATATCCGCTGGTCAACTCCTGTATATCGAGGTCGGAAGCGCCTGCGGCGGACTTCCCGAAAGCAGCGTTTCGAAAGGCACCGGAAAGCTCGGTAATGCTCCCTAAAATGACGGAATCACCGTCCGTTACGGTTGCGCCGACAATCGCTGTTGCCACGTCCCAATACGGCGTAGTTTTCAAATCGCTGATTTTTGCGTTGTAAACGTCGTAATAGCGGTTGGAATACAGCGGCACTTCGGGGGCGAGCCAATTCCAGCGCTGTATATACAGCCGCCACCACTCGTTA
>JAZNXZ010000094.1:0-7133 GCA_045594165.1 Candidatus Scatosoma sp. | reverse complement strand
ATTTTTCTTGCCTTGCAAGCAAGGCGGAAATCTTTTCCGCCTATTCCCGATAGAGGATTTATCGCCGCTATTGTAATGCGGTGCTTTACCCATACGGGTAAGATTTTTTCTTTGTTTCAAAAGCGGAGGTAAATCCGTCCTGCGCAGACGGCGCGGCTGTTATTCTGTGGGACTTTATCCATACGGGTAAGACGGCTCACACAATATCAACTCCATTTACGCATAATAAAAGCGCAGACGCTTTCCGCCTACGCTTTTTTTGTTTTGTGTATCTGTTTTTTATTTATCGTCAATCCCTGCCAATACCCCAACGGCATTTATAAAGGACGGACCATCATCATGCTGCTCGCAAAGTTTAATAATCTCTTCAAAAGCTAATTCTTCACTACCGAATTTTGCTACGAGTACTTTTGTACAAGCAAACATCCATCCTAATTCTATAGTTTCCTGCTTATACCCCTTTTCCCTTGCAATCTTTGCGTAATAATCTAACCGTTCATCCAAATTGTTTTTCATTTTCCCTACCTAACTTCTCCAGATTTTCAAACATTTTTTCTTCACTTTCAAACTCAAAAACAATTTTCGCTTTTGGGTCCTCGTAAGTTCCCGACGTCACAACAATTTTATTGCCAATCGGTATCAATTTGTCACTGTTTGACATTGTATCTACGTGCCCACCACGTTTTATTTCGCCAAGCTTTTGATACCAAACAGCAAACTCTTTCTTTGATAAAGAACTTCTTTTAAGCTTTTGCAGTTTCAGGTCGTCTACCGTGCCGTCGGCGTTTAACGGAAGTTCCACTCCGTTTTCTTTCGCCCATTTGATACGGTCGTTGACGCGTTCTTGATAAACGCCTTGCTTATTCGTGAACCGCCCGTTGTTATCGTCGTGCAAGTTCCCTTGCGCGTCCTTTGTTGCCATTATTCTACCACACTCCGCAATATTTGTCAATCCTTTTCGGAAAATCCCCGTGCAACTACCATACACGGGGACCAACCAAAGAGAAGATATGAAAGACGTAGCCGCTATGCCACACTTGATTGCTGCTTTGCGGAAACTCTTGCGGACAACGGCAAATGTTTGCATTTTTTATTGTAAAGTATTGTATTTTTTCAATCAATATGTTATAATAAGGAAAAAATTTGTAGGTGCAAAATGAAATATTGTATCGGCTTTGATATCGGCGGAACAAAATGCGCCGTGTCGTTAGGGGAGATTGATAACGGCAATATCCGTATCCTTGCGCGGGAAGAAACACCGACGGTGGATAGTCCGCAAAAAACTTTGAGCGTATTAGCGCCGTTTGTCAAGACTTGGGTTGCTGAAAAGGGTGTGAAATGTGCAGGAATCAGCTGTGGCGGTCCTTTGAACAGTCAAACAGGCGTCATTGTCTGCCCGCCGAATCTTGCTAAGGGTTGGCACGGCTTTGCGATTGTCGATTACGTGAGGGCGGAATTCGGGTTATCTGCGAAATTGCAAAACGACGCCAACGCGTGCGCGGTGGCAGAGTGGAAATTCGGCGCGGGCAAGGGCACGCGGAATATGATTTTCTTTACCTTTGGTACGGGGCTTGGCGCAGGGCTTATCTTAGACGGGAAATTATATAGCGGAACAAACGATAATGCGGGAGAGGCTGGGCATATCCGCCTTGCGAAAAACGGTCCGATTGGGTTTGGAAAACATGGCTCGTTTGAAGGATTTTGCAGTGGTGGAGGTATCGCAAAATTGGCGCAAGAAATGGCTTTGCGGTGCAAAAAAATGCCGCTCTGCATTGAAAACATGGGGGGCATGTCCGCGATTACGACGAAAAAATTAAGCGAGGCGGCAAAATCGGGCGACAAATTTGCCAAGCGTGTTTTTGCAAAAAGCGGTGAAATGTTGGGCAGAGGCTTGTCTATCATGATTGACGTTTTGAATCCCGAAAAGATTGTTTTGGGCGGTGTGTTTATGCGCTCTTCCGAGCTGTTAGTGCCTGCCATGAACAAGGTTTTAGCACGTGAAGCCTTGCAGGAAAGTCTGTCCGTATGTGAGATTGTGCCTGCGAAATTGAGTGAAAATATCGGTGACGTTGCGGCACTTGCCGTGGCGGACATCTAAAGGAGAAGAAGATGAAAGAAAGCACGAAAATGATTTTGACGGAGCTTGGCGAGCGGTATCCTGCACTTTGCGGACAGTTGGAAAACGTTGAAAAGGCGTTTTACGTTTTGAAGAACTGTTTTCAAAGCGGTGGCAGAGTGTATCTTTGCGGAAACGGCGGCTCGGCGAGCGATTGCGAGCATATTGTCGGGGAACTGATGAAAAGTTTCAAAAAATGCCGTCCTTTGTCGGCGGATTATGCTAAAGCCTTGAAAGATTGCGCGGAGGACGGCGAAACGCTTTGCGCAAATTTGGAAAGCGGTTTACCTGCGGTATCCCTTTGCGGACATCCCTCCCTTACGACGGCGTACATGAATGACAAAAATCCTGATTTTACTTTTGCGCAGCAGGTCAACGTTTGGGGGAAAGCAGGCGACGTCTTGTTGACGTTATCCACTTCGGGCAATTCTAAAAACTGCGTATATGCGGCGCGTGTAGCCAAAGTGAAAGGCATGAGCGTGGTATTTTTGGGTGGTGGCACGGGCGGCAAATTGAAAGATATTGCCGACGCGTCCGTAATCGTCCCCGAAAAGGAAACGTTCAAGGTGCAGGAATTGCATCTGCCCGTATATCATTGCCTTTGCGCCATGTTGGAGGAAGAATTTTTTTGATTTTTTAGCGCGCAAACTCAAAATGGGCATACACGGTACGCAATGAAACAATTTAACTGACAAAAAAGCACGGCTTAACACCGTGCTTTTGTTCGTTGCGTAATAAGATTAAAAAACTATTTTAAGAGTGGAAAAAGTTTGCGTAAGGATTTTACAGGGTAGAGCATGGAACAGAGCAAAACTGCGCAAGAGAGGCAGCAAACGCCTTGCATTGCGTTTCCTAGAAGAGAAACTGCGCCGCCCGCGATTCCGAAAAGGACGCTTTCGTAAACGAAATAACCCAGACTCATGACGATTTCGCCGCAAATTGCGGAGAAAAGGCGGGGGAGAAAGTCTAACCGTTCTCGCTTAATGATAGATTTCCACAGCAAGTAGACGGTGTAGGCAATCAGCGCAACCAGACCCTTGATGACAAACGTTGCCGGAGCGTATACCGCGTAGCCGCTAATGACGTCGGCAAGCGCGCTCCCTGTTGCCGCCGCAAAACAGCCGTAAATAGGGCCTAAAAACCAACCGCTGAGCAGGACAAATACGTCGCCCGTATTAAAATAACCGTTTGGTAACGGAACGGTGATTAATAGAGTACTTACCGCGCAAAGAGCGGCAAAAAGCGCTGAAAAGGCGAGATTTTTCGCCGTTGGAGCGTTTTGTTTTTTTGATTTAGTTTTTGTTTTTTCCATGTTTTCCCCATCGCAACAAATTTCTTAACTTATTATAGCGGAGCGCAGGGGGATTGTCAAGTGATTGCTACGGGGATTTTTTACTTGGCGAGCGAAATTTCAAATGGCAACAATCGAAAAAAATTATACGTCCTCTGGATGTATACATTGTCCACTATTTGCACTCTGAAAAATAACGAAAAAACCGACGTTTTGAGATAATGCGGATATGGGAACAAAGGTACATACGTCTTTAATTTCGTCGGGGGGAGTATCTTTATCTTTTGCCGCCAACGCGTAGCAAATATACTTCGCCCGACCGTCTGCGTATAACACGCCTACGAGGTATTCGGGAGCTTTTGCCGTGCCTTTGACGCGCACCCACTCGCTACACGAAAACGCCTTGGACAGCGTTTCGTCTTTTGGATAGGTATGGAAAAGCTCGTCTAACTCGTTTTTGACAGACAGATAGTACCCGTCGCCGTCCGTCTTAAACGGGTGGAGTACGCTTTCAGCATTTCCATCTTCCGCAGCAGGCGTCCCGATTTCCGCAGGTTTTTGCTGTGGATTTTCAAGGTGTGCATTTTCGCTATTTTTTGAATTGCCGACTTGTTCATTTTTTTGTTCCTGATAATAATTTTCCGTGACGATTTTTTCGTCGTCGTATGTTTTTTCGCTTTTCTCGATGGTTTCTTTTGTGGCATCGATTTCATTCGTTGCGACATGTCCTCCGTCTTTTTGCGGATTTTGCGCAAAATTGGGCGGTGCGGCAGCAATAAAATCAGCAGGAACTTGTTTGGGAGGCGCTGTGCTTTCCGACGGGAAAGACGTATTCTTTTTTGGGAAAACGGGGGGCAAAGTTGCGTTTAGAATGCTTTTCCAATCGTACGAACCGTTGCCGTTTATACCATAAGCAATGGGCACAACTTCGCTTTTGACGTAACAAATGACAGCGCAAAAGCCGCCCGTAATGTCTACGTCGGACAGAATGTTAAACATGCTTTTTCCGCGCAGAGAAAGCATTTCCGTTTTGCCTTTTCCATCGGACAGCAGACAATAATACTCCCCAGAAATCAAAGGAGCAAAATTGATAATAGAGACTTCGATGGCGAGATTTTTTCCGTATTGTTCAATTTTTACGAGCCCGGACAGCGTTTTGCCGTCCCCGGAAAAGCCTTGTTTGATCTGCCGCAAAATGCACATTTTTTTGACGTAATTCATACTTTCACCTAAAGAATAAATTTTATAAGGACATTATATAGACGTCAGCGTGTCGGGTTTTAGAAAAAAAGGGTGATTTTTAGCTTTTTAACAAGAAAAAACGTTAAAAATCCTTGCAAAAAGAAAGAAAAATGGATTGACCGCCGCATATTTTTGGCGTATAATATATCTATGGAGTATAACGCAAACAAAAAAAGACGGATTTTGCAATGGACGTTGCGAATAGTGTTGACGGTTGCGTGCGTCGCTATGCTCGTTTTTATCTTTTCAAATTCCTTAAAAGACGGGGAAACGTCCGTACAGCAAAGCTCTACGGTGGTGGAAGTTGTGCAAAACATTGCCTCTGTCGTTGCGCCGAATTCTAGTATTGCGACCGCGACGGGGGAAGATTACGAGCGTCTGCACGATTTGGTACGTACGCTGGCGCATTTTGCGGAGTTCGTGCTTTTTGGTGCACTGTTGCTGTGGTGCGTTGCCTCGTACACGTGGAAAAAGGAAGGGTTTTATTGGGCAATATTCGGCGTTTTTTGCGTGCCGATTGTTGATGAAAACTTGCAACGGTTCGTAGCAGGGCGCGGCGCAGAATTTTGTGACGTTTGCGCGGACGTCGCAGGCGGCGTTTGCGGTATTTTATTTGCCGTCGTCGTGTTGTTTATTATCGTTGGGATCGGCGAAAAACGGCAAAAAAGAGCCTTAACAGCGGAAAAAATGCAATAGCTTTTTGCAAAAACCCCTTAGACGGTATCAAACGAAAGGGATTTTACAAAAAATAACTTTATAAAATATTTTGACGGAGAAGAAACAATGTCTCAAATAGATTTGCAAATGGAGCTAATCAAATACAACAAAAAGACGTGGTGTAAAAGCGGACTTTTAGGATTTATCATCGGCCTTGCGGTGATCATTCCGGGGATTAGCGGTTCGACGGTGGCAATCATCTTCAAGCTGTACGATCAATTTTTGTATGCGATTGGGAATTTATTTAAGAAATTCAAAAAATGCGTCGTCTTTCTTTTGCCGATTGCGTTGGGTGCAGTGCTGGGCTTTGCCGTGGGATTTTTGGGCGTACAAAAACTGCTTGAAATCAACACGTTTGCGGTGGTTTGCCTATTTGCAGGGCTGATGTGCGGTGCGTTCCCTGCGGTGAAAGACGAAATTAAGGGTGCAAAAATTACGCCCAAACGCGTGGCGCTGTTTGCAATCGGGCTGTGTATTCCCATTGCATTGGGCTGCGTATCGGCGATTTTGAAAGCCAACGATTTATCTTCTGCGCAAAGCGTGATTGCGGAAAGCGACCGCTTTGCGGGAAATATCTTCTTAAAATTCAAGGTCTGGCACGTTTTTTTGGCGGTTGTAATCGGGTTTGTTATCGGGATTACGCAAATCGTTCCCGGACTTAGCGCCAGCGCCTTTTTGATGTCCGTGGGTTGGTACAAGAGTTTGACGCAGAGCGTTAGCATGACCTTTTGGAAGGAAGAAAATCCGCTGGTAATGTTGGTGTACGGCGGTTTGGCAATCGGTTTCTTATTGGGAGTGTTTGCTTTCTCTAAGCTGTTGACCTATCTCTTTGCAAAGGCGCGCCATACTTCGTATTTTATGATTGTGGGCATGTCGCTCGGTTCGCTGTTGTCTATGTTCTGCAACGGGGATATCATGGCGGTATATTACGATTGGGCGCACGGCAACGTTGGGAATACGGAAATTGCGTTGTCGGTAGGCATTGGGGCGGTGTTGTTTGCCGTCGGCGTTGTGATTGCGTACTTGCTCGTGCGGTACGAGCGCAAGAAAACGGCGCAGAGTGCCGTTATTGAAAAACAAGATGTGCAAAACGTGCAAGAAGTGCAGGAAGAACAAGCCGTAGAAAAAACCATTGAAAACTAAAAAAACGGCGTACGGGTCTTATCAAACGGACTGTACGCCTTTATTTTATTCCGAAAAACAGGTAAAAAACGAAAGGGGGGAAATATGAAATTTTTTGCAAGGATTGCAGAAAAAATCCGCAAAGCAACGGAAGATTACGGCTACGTTTGCGATAATTGCGGAGCAGAAATATTTTCCTATCCCGTGCATCGGCTTTGCGAAAAGTGCGAAGAAAATATGCCGAGAATCGGCGATAAGTTTTGTGAAAAGTGCGGCAGGGAACGTATCTCCGACGGGGTATGTATCGATTGTAAAGCCAGCGCGCCCAAATTTGAAAAGGGCGTAATGCCCTTTGTATATCGTGGGCAGGCTGCCGCTATGGTCAACCGTATGAAAATCGGTGCGCCGACGCTTGCGCAGTTTTTCGGGGAGGAAATGGCGCGTGCGTTTGTCGAGCGCTACGAGGGGGAGCGGGAAGATACTTTGCTAATAATACCCGTGCCTATGACCGCCGCGGCGCAAAAGGTAAGGGGATATAACCAAGCGGAACGCCTTGCGCAAACGGTCTGTAAAGAACTAAACAAATTGGGATTTTCAGCGGAAATGGGCGTGGACGTGTTACAAAAACGTCGTGAAACCGCACAG
>JAZNXZ010000093.1:0-2801 GCA_045594165.1 Candidatus Scatosoma sp. | reverse complement strand
GGGATCACGTACACCGCGAAGACGTCCCCTGCCTCGAGGTCGGCCATCGCCTCGTCAAAGCCCTGTTCGCTGAAGCTGAGCCGATCGTTGGCGAGCAGCTCCTCGACCACTTTGTCGCCGATATTGAGTACGTCTTCTACCTGGTTTACTCTCTGTTCGGAAAGTTTGGAGATGTGTACCATACCGTCCTTGCCGGGAGCAAATTCTACGAATGCGCCTACCTTGGAAAGGATACGAACGACAACGCCGACGAACATATCGCCGATTTCGGGATCGTGCGCGATCGATTCAACGATTGCCTGCGCGCGTTTTGCGTTTGCTACGTCGCCATAGCAAGCGATGCATACAGTACCGTCTTCTTCGATGTCAATCTTCGTACCCGTCTGTTCGATGATCTTGTTAATAACTTTACCCTGCTTACCAACAACGTCGCCGATCTTTTCAGGGTTGATTTTGAAGGTAACAATCTTCGGAGCGAATTCAGAAAGCTCGTCCTTAACTTCGGGGATGCATTCGAGCATCTTGCCAAGGATATGACGTCTTGCGTCCTGCGCCTGCGCGATTGCGTCAAGCATGATTTGTTCGGAAATACCCTTAATCTTGATATCCATTTGAATAGCGGTGATACCCTTTTCCGTACCTGCTACCTTAAAGTCCATATCGCCAAGGAAGTCTTCAAGACCCTGGATATCCGTCATGATAACGTATTTGCCCGTTTCTGCGTCCTTTACAAGACCCATTGCACAGCCTGCTACGGGAGCTTTGATGGGAACGCCTGCGTCCATAAGCGACATCGTCGAACCGCAAACCGAAGCCATAGACGAAGAACCGTTGGACGACATAATGTCGGATACGACACGGATCGCATACGGGAATTCTTCAGGGGAAGGAATTACGGGAACGAGCGCGCGTTCTGCGAGTGCACCGTGACCGATTTCACGACGGCCGGGGCTGCGGAGCGCCTTTGCTTCACCCGTCGAATAGCCGGGGAAGTTGTATTGGTGCATATATCTCTTTTCTTCTTCTTCGTCAAGACCTTCCATGCGTTGCGCTTCGCCGAGCATACCGAGCGTACAGGTGGTAAGCGCCTGCGTTTGACCTCTCGTAAACACAGCCGAGCCGTGTACACGGGGAAGTACGCCGTGTTCACACCAGATAGGACGAACTTCGTCGAGGGTTCTGCCGTCGGGACGAACGCCGTCGAAAATCTTCGCGCGTACGATACCCTTTACGATATAGTAAATGGAATCTTTTACTTCGCGGATTTGGTCGGGATAAATTTCCTTGAAATGTTCTACGATTTCCGCCTCAGCTTCCGCCTGTTTTACCTGTCTTTCCTGTCTGTCAAACGTGTCGAGCGCCGCATACAATTTATCGTAGCCGTACGCCTTAACCGCCGCGTCAAGGTCTTCGGGAATATGGTAAAATTCCATTTCCTTCTTAGGCTTGCCTGCAACGGGAACGATTTCGTTTTCAATCCAAGCGCAAACCTTTTTGATTTCTTCGTGCCCGAACATGATTGCGCCAACCATTTCTTCGTCGGTAACTTCGTTTGCACCCGCCTCAATCATGAGGATAGCGTCGGACGTGCCTGCAAGGTTGAGGTGAATCGTACTCTTTGCGCGTTCTTCAACGTTGGGGTTGATAACGTACTTGCCGTCAACGCAACCTACAACGACCGAACCCGTAGGGCCTGCCCAAGGAATATCGGAAATGGACAGCGCGATAGACGAACCCACCATAGCCAAAGGCTCGGGAGAAATATCGGGGTCAACGGAAAGCGCCGTTGCAACAACGACTACGTCGTTGAAAATCCCTTTCGGGAACAAAGGACGGATAGGACGGTCGATTAAACGGCTCGTCAAAATCGCCTTGTCGGACGCTCTGCCTTCACGTTTTTTGAAACCGCCGGGGATTTTACCCACAGCGAACATTTTTTCTTCATAATCTACGGAAAGAGGGAAGAAATCCATACCTTCTCTCGCCGTTTCACTCATACACACCGATACGTGTACCGCCGTGTCACCGCAGCGCACCAAGCACGCGCCGTTTGCCTGTTCAGCGTATTTGCCGATTTCTACGACGAGTTCTCTGCCTGCATAATTTGTCTTAAATACTTTGCTATTGCTTAAATCCGGCATTGTTGTAAATCTCCTTATACTTGAATTCTTTTTTGTTCTTGTCCGTCGACGTCGCCCGACGAAGACGGGGTTCAATACGTAGCGCGCAAAACAAGCTTATGCCGTGGCTTGTCCGCGTTTTTGCCCCGTATTCTGGTTGTGTTTTTCTGCCTATTCACAAAAAAGAGCGAGTTAAAACAACCCGCCCTTTCGTGCTTGCTTATTTTCTAAGACCCAACGCTTCGATAATCGCTCTGTATCTTTCGATGTCTTTCGCCTTGAGATAGTCCAAAAGGCCACGGCGCTTACCTACCATCTTCAACAGACCGCGACGGGAATGGTTGTCCTGCTTGTGCTGTTTCAAATGTTCGTTGAGGTGGTTGATTCTCTGCGTCAACAGAGCAATCTGTACTTCGGGCGAACCGGTGTCGCCTTCGTGGGTAGCAAATTTTGCAATAATTTCGTTCTTTTCCATTTCTTTATCCTCCTGTGTTTTGGAAAATTATATCACGAGCCGCAGAGTCGGACGTGGAGAATCGTTCCGCCCAGACAGCCGTTGGTACTATTTTAACATATTCTTTGGGGATTGTAAACCAAATATACACGCTTTTTTACTTTTTTTCGCCGTTTATAAGAAAAATTTTCTTCTTTTTTCTATCGTTTCGTCTACGTGCGCGATAT
>JAZNXZ010000092.1:0-2384 GCA_045594165.1 Candidatus Scatosoma sp. | reverse complement strand
CCCACCAAGAACGCATTTTGAACATAGCCGACCGTATCGTAGTGATTGCGAACGGAGAAGTGCAAAAGACGGGCGAAAGGGAGAAGATTTTGCCCCAACTGTTGGCGGCGGACTCTTGCCGCGTGCTTACGGACAAACTGTAAAAGGAGGGTACCATGGACGCGATTGAGAAAGATTTATTGGCGAAAGTAGCCGATTTACATGGCACCCCCGAGGGCGCGTACAATATCCGTGGCAACGGGGAATTGCACGGCAGAAAAACGACGGCGAATATCGATATCGTCACCAAAACGGACGGTAAATCGGGTATTGATATTTATATCAAACCGAACACGAAAAACGAGAGTATGCATATCCCCGTAATCATCAGCAAAGCGGGTTTGCAAGAGGTCGTGTATAACGATTTCCATATCGGCGAAAACGCGGACGTCGTGATTGT
Source organism: Candidatus Scatosoma sp. (assembly GCA_045594165.1). Taxonomy (GTDB): domain Bacteria; phylum Bacillota; class Clostridia; order Christensenellales; family Borkfalkiaceae; genus Scatosoma. The sequence goes on along the minus strand of JAZNXZ010000092.1, from coordinate 1,945 downwards.
CGCAGGTTGCGGTATTCACAACGCAGGCGGTAAGGACGATACTTCCCGCCACGACGGCGAGCATACCTTTTACGTGGGCAAAAACGCGCGCGTGAAATACGTGGAAAAACATTACGGCTCTGGGGACGGCAACGGCAAAAACGTCATGAACCCCAAGACGGTGGTGCATCTTGACGAGGGCGCGTATATGGAAATGGAAACCACCCAAATCAAGGGTATAGATTCGACCAAACGCGTAACGACGGCGACGATGGCGGCAGGTGCGAATTTTGTGGTGAAAGAAAAGCTGTACACTCACGGCAACCAAACGGCAGACACCGATTTCGTGGTGGATATGAACGGCGAGGGCTGTCGCGCGGACATCATGTCCCGTTCGGTGGCGGCAGGAAATTCCAAACAGAATTTCGTTTCCACCATGAACGGCAACGCGCCCTGCCACGGGCATACCGAGTGCGACGCTATTATTATGGATAACGCCTCGGTAACGGCTGCTCCTTGCCTTTCTGCCAACGATATCGACGCGGAGCTTATCCACGAGGCGGCAATCGGGAAAATTGCAGGCGAACAGCTTATAAAATTGATGACGCTGGGCTTGACGGAAAAAGAGGCGGAAGAGCAGATTATCAAAGGATTTTTACACTAAAACGCCGCATCTGCGCCGTTTTGAGATATCCATACCAAATCACGAAAAAGAATAAGGAGATATATACATCATGAGCGAACTTGCTTACAAAAGAACGAACGTCTACGAAGTCGCAGACGAAAAATTGATGAAGGAAATTTTCGATTATGCCGAGGGTTACAAGAAATTTATCGACGAAGGCAAAACCGAGCGCGAGGCTTGCGCTTTTGCGGTAGCTGCGGCGAAAGCCAACGGCTACGTGCCTTTTGAATTCGGCAAAAAATTAAAAGCCGGCGACAAAGTATATTACGACAACCGCGGTAAAAACTTGTACCTCATTAAGGTTGGTAAAGGGGATATTAAAAAGGACGGTATCCGCATTATTGCCTCCCATATCGACAGCCCCCGTTTGGATTTGAAACAAGTGCCTTTCTATGAAAGCGACGGCGTAGCGTTTGCCAAAACGCACTATTACGGCGGTATCCGCAAATATCAATGGGCGGCGATTCCTCTTGCGTTACACGGCACGATTGCGCTTGCGGACGGCAGCGTTCTCGACGTAAAAATCGGCGAAGATGAAAACGACCCCGTATTCTGCATCAGCGATTTGTTGCCCCACTTGGCGGCGAAACAAAACGTCAAACCTTTGGGCGAGGCAATCGGCGGCGAAGACCTGAATATTTGGTTCGGCAATATTCCTTTCGTGGCGGCGGACAACGAAAAGGACAAGACGGTCAAGGAAAATCTGTTGAAAATTTTACACGAAAAGTACGGCGTAAACGAGGCGGATTTCCTCTGTGCAGAACTCTCTCTTGTGCCTGCTTTCAAGGCAAAGGATATCGGGCTTGACCGTGGCTTGCTCGGCGCGTACGGCCACGACGACAGAGTTTGTTCCTATCCTGCATTCACCGCGCTTTTCGACGAGAAATCGGACGACAAGACGGTCATGGTCATCCTTGCGGATAAGGAAGAAATCGGCAGTGAGGGTAACACGGGTATGCAATGCGCTCTGTTCACCGACCTGATTGACGAAATCGCAAGCTCGTTTGGTACGACGTCGGGGGCGATCCGTGCAAAATCCATGTGCCTTTCCGCGGACGTAAACGCAGGCTACGATCCCAACTATCCTGAAGTATGCGAAAAAATGAACTCTGAAGTCGGATCGTAGCCATGTCGTTCTGTGAGCCAAGGAGTTGTTAGTCTCTCTTGTCTTCCTAAGACCGCTTGGCCTCCGACTTCGTGCAAAATCCATGTGCCTTTCCGCGGACGTAAACGCAGGCTACGATCCCAACTATCCTGAAGTATGCGAAAAAATGAACTCTG
>JAZNXZ010000091.1:0-2197 GCA_045594165.1 Candidatus Scatosoma sp. | reverse complement strand
TTGGGTTTATCCCCAAAAGGTTTGTTTTTCAACCGATGCACGACACGGAAAAACTCCGTCGGTATCTCGTTGAAAACGGTGGATATATTGAAAGGGATTTTACCTTTGAGGACGGAAAATTTTACGACGTGTTGGTGGGCGGTCGGCGCGACGACGGCGTGGAAAAGCAAGCGTATACGGACGCGGAATTTGAATTCGGGAAGGAAAATTTGGCGGTGATGTCGTCGGCGTTTGTAAAGCGGACGAAAAAATTGCTGGCGAATTTGCAAAAGTATCTGGCACAGCCCACTTTGCAAGAGGAAAGCCGTGCGGAACTGCAAAACCGCATGCGGCGTTTACAAGGAGTATTGAGCGGTGAAATTAAGTGAAATTTATAAAATCGCAGACGAAATTGCGCCCAAGCGTTTGAGCGACGAATACTGCGCACGCTACGGCGCGTATGATAACAGCGGTGTTTTGGTGGATACGGGCGCGGATATCAAAGGGGTGTTGTTTACGCTGGACCTTACGTTTGCGGCGATTGCGCGGGCGAAAGAAATCGGGGCGAATTTGATTATCTGCCACCACCCTGCTATTTACGGAAAAATTTCCGATTTACGTATCGACGACGAGCGGTTGACGGGCAGCAAGATTGTAAAATGCCTGACGCAAGGGATTTCGGTGATTGCGATGCATTTGAATTTGGACGCGGCGGTCGGCGGTATCGACGATAGTCTGATGCAAGGGATTGCGCTTGCGGCGGGGGAAGATTTTCCGATGCCCTTAGAGGTAATGCATCCCGTAGACGGCGGCGGTTACGGCAAGTCGTACGATTTGCCGAAGATTGCATTGCAGACGCTGGCGAAAAATATCAAGAAAGAGTTTTCTTCCGACCGAGTGTTGGTGTACGGCGGAGATAAGACGGTGCGACGCGCGGTGAGCTGTTGCGGTGCGGGCGCGGATGAAGAGAGTATTCTGTTTGCAGAAAAAGCAGGTGCAGACGTTTTTATTTCGTCTGATTTTAAGCATCACTTGCTTTCCATGGCAATCGAAAAGGGTATGGGCGTAATCGTGCTGACGCACTACGCGTCCGAAAATTACGGTTTTGAAAAATATTATAAAAAAATCTGTCAAAAGTTGGCAATTCCGTGTGTATATCATACGGAAAACGCATGGCTTTAACAGAAAGGGAGTATATAGATATGGCACAGTTACAGGCAATTTTGAAGTATCAGGAAATCGACGCGAAACTCTATAAATTAGAGCGTGAGTTGGCAGGTTGCGAAGAGAGAAAAGAGTACGTGAAATACAAAAAGTTCTTGGAAACCGCACCTGAAAAGTTGGACGCGTTGGAGGCGAAAGCGGCGTCCTTGAAAGCGGAGGCGGCGGAGCTGACCAAAAATTATGAGGCGATGGAAGAAACGTTGCAATATTTTGATAACGTGGACGAGCTCGTAACCGGCGGTGCGGACATTTCCTTTTATCAGAAAAAGGCGCAGACGAAAGTGGAGCAGCTGAGAAAGTTCAAGGCGGATTTGGCGGTTTTGGTAACTTCGATTAAGGAAACGGACGCGGAATATAAAAAGCTGAAAAAGCAGGTAATCGCGGCGCAAAATCAGTACAAAGAAGCGGCTGAAAAATACAAGGCGGTAAAGACGGCGAAAGACGCGGAAATGAAACCGATTGAAAAGGAACTCTCTGCACTCGTCAGCGACGTTCCTGCTGAAATGATGGAAAAATATCAAACGAAGAGAAAGGAAAAGAACATGCCCGTGTTTATCGAAATCAACGGGACGCGCTGTTCGTGGTGCGGTATGGAACCGCCGTTGGCTGCGCGGAACAAGTTGACGGGCGGGGGCATGATTGAGTGCGATAGCTGTCGCAAAATTATTTACAGTAAATAAAGTTGTTTTTGAAAAACAACGGCGGGTTACGCAGGTGTCGCATCTCAGCGTTGTCGCTCGGTTACGTATAGCTGGCGCATTTTTACGCCACGGCACATATATTATATCGTGCAAAAAGTTTTGGCGAAGATACATTTGGGAAATATTAGGCGGAACGCACAGCGGTTTTGCTTGCTTACGGGTACGGCGCTCTGCGGCGTGGTAAAAGCCAACGCCTACGGACACGGCGCGGAAGAAGTCGTCAATGCGCTTAGCGGCGTGGCGGAGGCTTTCGCCGTGGCAATGATAGACGAGGGCGTACAAATCCGCGCCGC
>JAZNXZ010000090.1:0-2608 GCA_045594165.1 Candidatus Scatosoma sp. | reverse complement strand
GATTGCAGCTTTCATCAAATTGATACAGCCCGCATATTCCATAAGCCCTGCGTATTCGTCGGAAATACCAAACAAATCCCCTAAAATATCCATGGAATATTTGCCTTGGTATTCGATATTGTGGATTGTAAACAAGGCGCGGATAAATTGATATTCGGGCAGTTTACAATAAATCGTTTTCAGATAAATCGCCGAAAGCGCCGCTTGCCAATCATGACAATGCAAAACGTCGGGATAAAAATCGATAAACGGCATAATTTCCAAAACGCTACGCGAGAAGAACGCAAAGCGTTCCCCGTCGTCGTAATAACCGTAACAACCGGGACGTTTGAAATAATATTCGTTGTCTACGAAATAGAACGTTACGCCGTTTTCTGTGCAGGTAAATACACCGCAGTACTGATTACGCCATGAAAGCGGTACGTAAATATTCCCAAGGAAAGATAACTTTCTACGTTGGTCGGCTTTAATGTCCGAATATAAAGGCAAAATAACACGAATATCGTATTTGGGGTCTTTAGCCAAAGCTTGCGGTAACGAACCGATTACGTCGGCAAGCCCACCCGTCGCAATAAATGGACGAGCCTCGGACGCCACAAATAAAATTTTCTTTTTCGGTGTTACAACGGGGTCTTTTTTCTTGGTTTTCTTCGGTGCGCTAACGTTTGTGTTTTCAATAATTTCTACTGTTTTCGTTTTCTTTGTTGGCATAATTACTCCTAAAATCAAAAATTACGGTTAAAGTCGCGTGCCTTTTTGGATAAAGTACGGCAATTCGCTGCAACCAGCCAAGGTCTTTCTGTCGCTGATTACGACGTTCTTATCCGTGATTACGCAATCGAGCGAAGTATTTGCGCCGATAATATTATCCTGCATGATAATCGAGTTGCGGACAACCGCGCCTTTTTCTACTTTTACCCCACGGAACAAAATGGAATTTTCCACCACCCCTTCGATTACGCAACCGTCGGAGATCAGGGAATTTTTGACTGTAGCATTTTCACCGTATTTAGAGGGCGCGCTATCGCGGACTTTCGTGTAAATATCGCGTTCGCCGAAGAGTTCGTCGCGGACGTCTTTTTGGAGCAATTCCAAATTGTGCTTATAATACGCCGCCATCGAATCAATCCCCGCGTAATAGCCCTTGAAATCGTACTGATAAACTTTCAAACTGCTAAGCTGTTTTACCAAAATATCACTTTCAAAACTGCTGAAACCGTGTGTAACGGAATCTTCTACGATATTCAAAAGGAACTGACGGTTGATAATCATCATGTTAATAAAAATATCCGCCTTTGAACCCTCGCTCATGTGCGGCGAAAGTTGAATTTCATTAACTCTACCCGTTTTATCCGCTTTTACCAGCATGAAATCAGAGCGGTGTCCCACTCTGCCGTGATGCGTTACCAACGTGATGTCCGCTTGTTTGCTTTCGTGATAATTGATAATATCGGAAATGTCAATCCTTGCTACGCCGTCGCAATCGGTAAGCACGACGTATTTTTCTTTTCTACGGCTCAAAAAGCCCGAAACAGAACCAAGGGCTTCCAAGCGGTTGGTGTACAATTTATCGTGTTTTTCAGAGAAAGGCGGAAGTAAGATAATACCGCCGTCTTTTCTTGCCAAATCCCAATCTTTACCGCTACCGATATGGTCTATTAAAGAACGGTAATTGTTGTTGGTCATAAGCCCTACCGTCGTGATACCGGAATTGACCATATTCGACAGAATAAAGTCGATAATACGGTATCTGCCGCCGAACGGGATAGATGCCATCGTTCTTCTGCGGACGAGTTCGGGAACGGTTTCTTCGTGCATATTAGAAAAAATAACGCCAATTGCAGATGCTGCCATAATTTTAATCCCCCTTTACGCCAAAATATCGTTTTCGTGTTTCTGACCTTCCGTTACCGAAACGCCGTCTGCAACCGTGATGCCTCTGCCGAGTACTACGATTTCTGCTTTTTCATCCTTCTCTACGCCAATTTTAGCGTTTTTGCCGACCGTTACGTTTTCGTCGATAACCGAATAGGAAACGACTGCGCCTGCCTTGATAACGCTGTTTGCGAGTACGACTGCGTCTTTGACGACGGCACCTTCCTCTACGATAACGTTGCTGCCGAGTACGGAATTTTCTACTTTACCGTAAATTTCGCAACCGAGTGCCACCATGGAATTTTTAATAGAGCCCGTTTCGCCGATATGTTCAGGGGGCGCAAGCGGATTTCTAGAATGGATTTTCCACGATTTGTCCGCTACGTCAAAGTCGGGATTTTCGCCGAGTAAGTCCATGTTTGCCTGCCACAACGAGGCTACCGTACCGACGTCTTTCCAGTATCCGTCAAATTCGTAAGCGAACATCTTTTCCCCTGCGTTCAGCATTGCAGGTAATACGTCTTTACCGAAGTCTTTGGACGAATTCGGGTTCGCTTCGTCTGCTTCCAGATAGCTAAACAGCTTATCCGCGTTGAAAATATAAATACCCATGGACGCCAAAGTGCTCTTGGGAACTTTGGGTTTTTCTTCGAATTGATAAATAGACCCGTCGGGGTTGGTATTGAGAATACCGAATCTCGACGCGTCGCTTAAAGGTACGTTCAACGCTGCA
>JAZNXZ010000089.1:0-2373 GCA_045594165.1 Candidatus Scatosoma sp. | reverse complement strand
GGCACGAAACGGGATTTTGCAGTGCAGGTCGGTACGATCGTGGGATATAGCATGCCCGTCTTTATCACGGCGATTTTATTCATTTGGCTGTTTGCCGTGAAGCTGGATATCTTCCCCGTATCGGGCATGAGTTCGGTCGGCAAAGATTATACGGGCGCGCGTGCGTTACTGGACAAGCTGTACCATTTTGCGTTGCCGTTGATCGTGATGACGTTTTGTTCGCTCGGCGGTATGACGAGATACGTCCGCGCGGCAATGCTCGACGCGCTGCGGCTGGATTGCATCCGCACGGCGCGTGCCAAGGGCTTGCGCGAGGGCGTCGTCGTGCGTTCGCATGCCTGGCGAAACGCGCTTATCCCGATTGTCGCGCTCGTAATCGGGTGGTTGCTCGGCATTTTTTCGGGCTCGATTATGATTGAAAATATCTTCGGTATTAACGGAATCGGGAAAGTCTATTTCGAGGCGTTGACGGCGAACGATAACGAAATCGTTTTGGCAATGCAGATGTTTTATATCTTACTCGCACTGGTGGGCAACTTGCTCGTGGATTTAGCGTACGGGCTGGTCGATCCTCGTATCCGCGTCGGTAAATAAGGGGGGAGTATGCAATCGGAAAAGAATATCATAAAACGTGCTTGGTCGCGTACCGTATCCGCCTGTAAACGCTTTTTCCGTTGGATAAAGCGCGGTTTTTTCGGCGCAAAAAAAGAACTTTCTGCCCTCGATACGGAAAAAATTGAAAGTCCGTCAAAAATCCTTCGTCAAACTTTTTTTCGAAAAAAGAGCGCTGTTTTTGCGCTAATTTTTCTTGTTTTGCTCTTTCTATTCGTGTTTATCGCGCCCCTATTTTTGCCCCTCGATATCAATTATACCGACCCTTTGCAACAAAATATTTCGCCAGGCTATTCGCTCTGTTCGCCTCCCCGCGCCTTGAAGAAGAACGTCAAGACGATAGACGGCTTTTCCGATTTCACGGTCGGGGTTAGTCATACAGGGGAACTGTACGTTTGGGGGAACACTAAAAACCGCCTGACGAAGATCAACGTAAAAAAATATCCTGACTCGGTACGAGATGAGGGCGTTGTCACGGCGAGCGCAGGAAAGGACCATATTGCCGCCGTCACCAAAACGGGCAAAATCGTCTGTTGGGGGGACAATAGCTGCGGTCAATTCGGTTTGGAGAGCGTGCGAGGTTCTTTGCCCATGCACGAAGAAATCGTCGGCGGCGTAAACGTCGAAAACGTTTCGTCGCTCGTATGCGGTTATCAGGCAACGGCGCTTGTAACGGCGGACGGCAAGGCGTACGCGTGGGGAAATACGAACGCCGTTCGAAATCTGGAAAAGTTCCATGTCCTTTCTGGTGTGCAAAAGGTAGCGTTTACCAACGCCGCGGCGGTCGCTTTGAAAACAGATGGTAGCATCTATACGGGCGACGAGTCGTTTTTTTACGGTGCGGTCAGCTTAAAAGACGGCAAACAAGCGGATTTTGAGGGATACATGGCGGAACGAAAAGGCGTGGGTATCGCCACGAACGGAAAGTGTATTGCGGTCATTACCGACGACCACGATTTGGTGGTAGCAGGTGCGTTTGAAAACGGCGAAAACGTGTTGCCAACCTTACGGGAGGGGGAGTATTTTACGTCCGTCGTCGGCGGTACGCGGCATTTCGTTGGAACGACGAACCAAGGCAACGCATACGCTTGGGGACATAACGCCTACGGTCAATGCAAAATCGACGTACAAAACTTGGAAAGCGTGCGCGTGTTTGCAGGATCGCTACAAACTTACGTGGCGGACGCGGAGGGTAGGCTCGTGCAAAAAGCAGGACTGAAAGGATATCTAATGGGTACGGACGGTAAGGGACGGGACGTATTCGCGCGGATTGTTCACGGCGGAAAAACTACGCTGACAATCGGCAGCGTCGCCGTACTCGTTTCCCTTGTAATCGGGGTGCTGATCGGTTGTGTTTCGGGGTATTTCGGCGGCTGGGTGGATACGTTGCTCATGCGTGTAACGGAAATATTTTCGTCCATTCCCTTTTTACCTTTTGCCATGCTTTTATCCCAAATCATCAAAAATTACAGCATCATGGAAACGACGCGTATCTTTATTATCATGCTCATTTTAGGGGCGTTGTCGTGGACGGGGTTGGCTCGCATGGTGCGCGGACAGGTCCTTGCGGAACGTGAAAAAGAGTTTGTTATCGCCGCGCGCGCCATGGGGGTACGAGAGGGAAAAATCGCCTTTCGACACGTATTGCCCAACGTCATTTCCGTTATCTTGGTCAGCGCCACGCTCGATTTTGCAGGGTGTCTATTGACGGAATCCTCTCTGTCCTATTTAGGGTTCGGCGTACAACAGCCTCGCCCCACT
>JAZNXZ010000088.1:0-15383 GCA_045594165.1 Candidatus Scatosoma sp. | reverse complement strand
ATGGCGATACGCTGTTTCTGTCCGCCCGAAAGGGTGGAGGGGTATACGTTTGCTTTGTCTTCCAAACCGATACGCTTCAGCAGGTTGATTGCGTTTTCTAAGTCGGATCGTAGCCATGTCGTTCTGTGAGCCAAGGAGTTGTTAGTCTCTCTTGTCTTCCTAAGACCGCTTGGCCTCCGACTTATGGCGATACGCTGTTTCTGTCCGCCCGAAAGGGTGGAGGGGTATACGTTTGCTTTGTCTTCCAAACCGATACGCTTCAGCAGGTTGATTGCGTTTTCTTGCGCCTCTTGCTTGCTCTGTAATTTTAATTTTACCGGAGCAAGGGTGATGTTTTGCAAAATGGTCAGATGGGGGAAGAGATTAAATTGTTGAAATACCATGCCGATTTTTTGGCGGTGTTGATTGATATTCCGTTGAATTTGCTTTTCGGTCGCTCTTTCTTTTTTGCGGAGTTCCTTGTAGGAAAGTTTTGCCTCGTTTACGGCACTTTGGTCGTATTCGGGTGTGCCTTTTTTTGCTTGCAGAGATTTCCAAGCCTCTTTCCACTCTGCGCGTTCCTTTTTGAAAACGGTTTCGCCGTGAAATTCAATGCGTCCCGAAGTAGGTTCTTCCAAGCGGTTCAAACAGCGCAGGAAGGTGGATTTACCGCATCCCGAAGGACCAATAACCGCCACAACGTCCCCTTTGTGGATGTCGATGTCTACGCCCTTCAAAACTTCTAAATGTCCAAAATATTTATGCAAATTGCGTACGGAGAGGATGGGTTGGGGGTTTGCCTGTTCAAACAGGCCGTCGTTTTTCATTTCGATATTATCGTTCACTTCTTGCCAACCTCCTTTCCATGAGTTTGATAAGCCAAGTAATAAAAAGTACAATTACGAGGTAGGTGATTGCCAACACAATATACGGAATAAAATATTCGAATGAGGTCTCGGCAATGGCTTGGAGCGATCTTGTAACGTCCATTACGGCAATAAAGTTAACAACGGACGTTTCCTTGATCAGGCTGATAAATTCGTTGCCGAGCGTAGGTAAAATATTTTTAATTGCCTGCGGTAAAATGATACGAATCATAGACGGTACAAACCCGAGACCCAAAGAACGGCTAGCTTCCATTTGTCCATTATCAACGGCATTGATACCGCTTCTAAGGATTTCCGCCATATACGCGCCACTGTTCATACCAAAGATAAGGACGCCTTCGGCAACAGCGCTGATATCCAAACCGATCATCGGGAAGACAGCAAAGTGTAACAGCAAAAGCTGTACGGTCATAGGCGTACCGCGGAAAAGGGCGATGTACGTGTCGCAGAGCTTCTCTGTGATTTTCAGCCCGATATTTTTTCTAGGGATAATTTTAACCGTTGCGATTATGCACCCGATAATAAAGCCTATCACAAGACCAAACACCGCAATAATTGCGGTGTTTTTCAGTCCTAGAAAATAGTCCTTATATCCTTTGTAAGTGATAAAATACTCGTAAAAAATGTCGAAATTTGTCATTACGGGATATTCCTAAAAAATATTTATTATTTGTTAATCGTTTTAGCAATCAAAAGGGAGGGTTGCAGGTCAAGGATAACAGCGTCAATCTTACCATTGGAAAGATCTTTCATAGCCAAAGCGCCCGTGGTGTAGCCGTTGGTGGTGAGGTTTGCGAAACCATCGTATTCGAAATCTGCGTTGCCAGCGGAATACATGTAACCAGTTGTACCGCTCTGCGTGCCAATTTTATAACTCTTGCCCTTTGCCGCAAGGATAGCTTCCACTTCAGCCGCCGTCGTGCAAGCGTCAAACGTCGTATCGTTTGCGCGTACGGTGATAACCTGTGCGGAGGAATAATAAGGGGTAGCGAAGTTGACCTGTTCAAGACGTTTTTCGGTTACCGTCATACCAGCCATACCGATATCACTTTTGCCTTCTTGAACGCTGGGAATAATGGCGTCAAATTTCATATCGTACACGAATAAATCTTTGCCAAGTTCTTGCGCGATGTTGTAAGCGATTTCTACGTCAACACCCGAGAAAGAAGCGCCTTTCTTAAATTCGAAAGGAGGGAATGCTGCGTTGGTTGCCATAACGAAGTCGTCGTCTTGAGGTTCGCTCGTCTTGTTTTCATACTTGAAGGTGCTATCGCCGTCAAAGTAGGAATTGATAAGGGTATCAAGGCTGCCGTCAGCCGTCCACGTTGCAAGCATGGTATTTACTTCGTTGAGCAACGTCGTATTTTCTTTTGCGATTGCAAACGCGTAAGATTCTTCCGTGAGAAGAATTTCTTTCATAACCTTAACATCTTCGCCCTTGTTTTTGCAAGATGCCATACCAATCGTTGCAAATGCTGCCGTCGTTGCCAATGCACATGCCAAAACTTTCTTAATGTTCATAATATTTATTCTCCTTTTTCAAATGTTTTACACATTTATTTTGTCTGCTTATTTTATAATGTATAGAAAAATAAGTCAACCGTTTTTGCCGTGAAAATAAAAAATCATAAAAAATCACACAAAATATATTGCATAAATGTATAAAATTAGTGAATATACCGTATAAAATCATAAATGCGGCGTGTCGGGCAATAATCGGCAAAGTGGGTGTAATCTTGCTTGCATTTTCACAAAAAACATGCTATAATAATGGGCGAAAGAACAAAAAGGGCAGGTATGTACCTTGAACAACGAATTTTTTTCCTTTGAAGTGATTAAAACGGACGAAGAAACAGGGGCTCGCGCGGGCATTTTGCATACACCGCACGGCGATATTGAAACGCCCGTTTATATGCCCGTCGGTACGCAGGCTACCGTAAAGGGGGTTTTTCCGCGCGATTTGAAAGAGGCGGGTTCGCAAATTATTTTGTCAAATACCTATCACCTCTACATGCGTCCAGGTGACGACATTGTCAAAAAAGCGGGCGGATTGCACAAATTTATGAATTGGGATAAGCCGATTTTGACGGATAGTGGTGGGTTCCAGGTATTTTCACTTGGGAAACTTAACAAAATTACCGATGAGGGGGTACAATTCTCCTCGAACATTGATGGTAGTAAGCACTTTTTCACGCCTGAAAAAGCGATGCAGGTAGAACAAAATCTCGGTGCGGATATCATCATGGCGTTTGACGAGTGTAGCGAGTACGGCTATAACCATGCCCAAGCGGAGGCGGCAATGAAACGCACCGCGGCATGGCTGGAACGCTGTTATAAATTCCACGACAAGCCCGAGCAGGCACTCTTCCCGATTGTGCAAGGAAACATGTACAAGGATTTGCGCGGCGAGAGTTTGCGCCGTACGTTGCCGTTTGTCAAACACGGTATTGCTATCGGCGGACTTTCCGTTGGCGAACCGAAACCGATTATGTACGAGATGCTGGATTATTTGCAGCCGTTGCTGCCCACCGACGTTCCCAGATACCTTATGGGGGTGGGTTCGCCCGACTGTTTGATTGAGGGTACGCTCCGCGGAATCGACATGTTTGACTGCGTACTTGCGACACGTATAGCCCGTAACGGCACGGCAATCACCTCGCATGGCAGGGTGGTGGTGCGCAACGGACGGTATAAAGAGGACTTTACGCCGCTGGATGAAGAGTGCGATTGTTATTGCTGTAAACATTATACGAAAGCCTACCTGCGCCACATGATTAATACGGGCGAAATGTATGGGGCAATGTTGCTCAGTTTGCACAATATCACTTTCTTGCACAAGTTGATGAAGGGGTTGCGTAATTCGATTTTGGGCGGTTACGTCAAGGAATACACGCAGGAGTTCTATCGCAAATACGGCGGCGAGGGAAAGTGGTGATTTTTTGTCGAAACTTTTTGTTTTTGGTATGAATTTTCTGTGAAAATTGGAAAAAACAAGAAAATTGACGGTAAATTGCTTGCAAAAAACAGGAAAAAAGGGTATCATAGTATACGTTGAAATAGAAAAAGTGCGTCAAGCGCGCACAAAAGGAGTAAAAAATGTTGTTGTGGAAATTATTGACGGATGCGTCTGACAGTACTGTCCCTAAGTCTAACCCCTCGTTCTGGGATAAATACGGCATGATGATTATTGTAGGCGGTTTCTTGGTTTTGTTGGTTCTCTTTATGTTCTGGAGCTCGCGTAAGCGCAGAAAACAGCAGGAAGAAACGATGGAAAAAATCAACGCGCTCGGGGCTGGAACGAAAATAGAAACGATCGGCGGTATCTTCGGTACGATCGTGGAAATGAACAAAAAAGACGGTACGTTTGTTTTGGAAACGGGTTCGGATAAGTTCGGCAAGACGTATATGGTTTTCGATAGAAACGCAATCGCGCGTATTATCGAGCCGATCAATGCGGCAAACGACGACGTTGCAGAAGACGAAGTCGTAGAAGACGCTGCGCCGGAGTTTGAGCCGGTTGCAGACGAAAAGCAAGCCGAAAACAAAGACTAAGTAAAAGACAGAAAAAGTTCTGAAAAGGAAACACCTTCGCATAGGATAACAGCGGAGGTGTTTTTTTATGCAAAACGAAAGTTTGTACGGCGGCGTATTCGCCGTGATAAGAAGTGTATTGACGGCTTTGGTGATATCCGTATTGTTTGCTATTTTCTTTGCGGTGGTGCTGCGCGTTGCGCCCGTACCTGCGAAACTGATTTATCCAATCAATCAGACGGTAAAGGTTTTGGCTGCGTTTTTGGGGACTTTATTTTTTATCCGCGGTGAAAAAGGCTGGATAAAAGGCTTGCTGGTGGGGGTGCTGTTCTTTGCGCTTTCCTACGTGACCTTTTCCGCTGTCGGCGGTACGTTTTCCTTATCTGCGCTGGCGCTTGCGGAGCTTGTATTTACGACGCTCGGCGGTGTAATCGGCGGCGTTTTAGGAGTGAATTTGCGGCGGTAATCGGCGGCGTTTGTGCGTGCGAGATAAAAAAACGCGTTGCATTGCCGAAAAGCGGAAAAAAGTAGAAAAAACTACTTGCAATTTATGAAAAAGTGTATTATAATAGAACTATCAAAAATAACAACACCACATAGGAGGACGTTATGATTAAGACCATCGCGAAACCCGCAGATAAGAAAGTGACCGCTTGCGGCGAATGCAGAAGCACCTGTCAGTCCGCTTGCAAAACGAGCTGCACGGTAGGTAACCAGTCCTGCGAAAGAATTACGCGCGAAGAAAAAATCGAACGCAAATAATTCTTTGGCACACGCGGCGTTTCTATGCCGCAAATCGTAGGAAATAATCGCAAAAAACGGCGTATTGGTTCAGTACGCCGTTTTTAACCGAGTATAAAAGGAAGGATACCGTGATACACGTATTTAATTACCGAGATAAAAATTACATCTACGACGTGGGCAGCGGCGCTTTGCACGAGTGCGATAAACCCACCGCCGACTACTTAAAGGCAAAAGAGGAAGGACAAGCCGTCGATATAACCTATATCACCGACGAACAAATCCAAGAAATTTTGTCCGACGTAGAGGGATTGAAAGCGCAAGGCTTGCTCTTTAAGGACGAAGTAAAGGCGTATCCCGTCAAGAGTAACGAGGTGAAAGCGCTCTGTATCCATATTTGTCACGATTGCAATTTCCGCTGTCGTTATTGTTTCGCGGACGAGGGGGCGTACCACTCCAAGCGTGAAAGCATGAGCTTTGAAACGGCGAAGGCGGCGGTTGATTTCTTGATTAAGAACAGCGGCAAGAGAAAGGTTTTGGAAATGGATTTTTTCGGCGGCGAACCGCTGATGAATCTGGACGTATTGAAACAAACCGTTTATTATGCCAAGGAAGAGGGCGCAAAAGTCGGCAAAAAATTCCTGTTTACCACGACGACGAACGCATTGCTGTTGAACGACGAAACCATCAAGTTTTTCAATGAAGAAATGGAAAACGTCGTACTCTCGTTAGACGGCAGAAAAGAGGTGCATGACGCGATACGTACCACGATTAACGGCAAAGGCACGTTTGATTTGATTATCGACAAAATCAAAAAATTCATCTCGATGCGCGGGATGAAGAGCTACTACGTGCGCGGTACGTTTACGGCGAAAAATCTCGATTTTGCAAAGGACGTTTTGTTCATTGCCGACCAGGGCGTCGATTCGATTTCCATGGAACCCGTGGTAACGGATATCGACGATTTGCAGATTAAACCCGAACATATCCCGACGATTAATCAAGAATACGAAAATCTCTGCGAGGCGTATTTGGAGCGCCATAAAAAGGGCGAGGGGTTCAATTTCTTCCATTTCAATATCGATTTGGAGGGCGGACCTTGCCTTTCCAAGCGCGTATCGGCGTGCGGCGCGGGCAACGAGTATTTTTCGGTAACGCCTAACGGTGATTTGTATCCCTGCCATCAGTTTGCAGGCAACGAAAAATTTCGTATGGGTAGCGTATTTGAGGGGATTACCCGTCAAGATACGAGGGAACTGTTCAAAAATTCCTGCCTTTTTACCCGCAAAAAATGCGAGGACTGCTTTGCGAAATTTATTTGCTCGGGCGGTTGCAGCGCAAACAACTACAATTTTAACGGGGATATCAACGAACCGTATGAGGTAACCTGCGCTATGATGAAAAAGCGCGTTGAGTGCGCAATGCATATTTTGGCAGAGAAAAAATTGCTGAAAAATTAAGAAAAGCAGCTTAAAAAGTAAAGATTTTTTCACAAAATCGCAAAAAAATGTTGCACACTCGTCGATAATTGTTGACGAGTCGGCTATAAATAATGTATAATAAATAAGTATTCATTGTAAGATGTCGGAAGAATAAATTCCGAAATACACAGGAGGCTATTATGGGCAAAAAGAAATCGGTGGTAATTATGACATTGCTTACCATCGTACTTGCTGCGTTGTGCTTTATCACGGCGTTCCCTTCCTTCCGTTTGCCTTGGAGTGCAAATAAGAAGGACAGCTGGAATCCCGCTGTATTGCAATTCGACGTGGGCAGGGACTTTGGCGACGGCTATTATACCTACTACTATCCCAACGGTGTAATTTCCGAAACCGAGTACGAAACGGACCTTCTCGGGTTTGAAAGGGCGTTGAGCGAGGCGTCTGACGACAAGAAGGCGGACGCGCAAAATGTGCTCGACGATTATAAGGCAACTTACGCTCGCGTAGAAGGTATCGACGGTTTATATTTCAGTACCGACGAGGACGCAGGCGTTTTGGCTGACTATGAAGTGAAGAAAGACAACGAGGATAAAGTGATAGATTGCGTCGGCGTTATCTCGGAAGATTTCGACGCGGCGTTTAACAAAGCGGTAAACGAAGTGAAAAACCGTTATGCGGCGAAAGAATACGAATATCACAACGTTGCTGTCGTAAACGATTACGTAGTGCGCGTAGAACTTGGTGCAGGCGAAAAGACGGAAACGCAAACTCCGAAAACCCCTGCTACCAACGCATCGCAAGCATTTACGCTGTTTAATATGTTCGGCGAATTTACGTTTAGCTATCAAGTAGACAGCGTAGCCACGAAGGCGTTTGGCGACGACGTGACCGTAAAAGATATCGTGAAGGAAATCGATTTGAAAACGAAACAAGAATTCGTTTATTTGCAAATAGAATTTACGGGCGCGGGCAGAGAAATGATCAGCGAATTTAACGCATCGAGCGCTACCTCTTTGGATATTATGATCGGCGGCGAAACGATGCTGAGCATCCCCAAGGACTACGTTGGTAATAAGATCAGCTATCCGATCGCAGAAGAGGGGGATATCCGTTATGCGGAAACGATTGCGGTTTTATTGAACTCGCTCAAAGATACGGGCGTGATTTATATCGGTGACGCAGATGCGAACTTGCCGATCGCGTTCAATTTCACGACGTTGGAGCCTGGCGCAATCCGTAGCTTTAGCAACGATTACGGCGAAAACGTATTGTACTGGATATTTGGCGGTCTGCTTTTGATTATGGTGGCACTCATGGTGCTCTCCGTTGTGAAGATGGGCCGATTCGGTATTGTAAACGTATACACCAACCTTAGCTATTTCATTATTACCGCGCTGTGCTTTGCATTTATCACGGAAGGCGTTTTGGAACTTTCGGCGGCGGCGATTATGATTTTCCTGTTCGGTTTGGTACTGATCAATGCGTTCCACGCTTATACCTACAATGCAATCAAGAAAGAATTTATGCTCGGTAAGACGGTACAGTCGTCCGTGAAAAACGGTTATAAAAAGACGATGTGGAACGTGATCGACGTATATGCGGTATTGTTCATTGCGGCACTCTCATTGCTCGTTGGGGTTGCAAATCTCCATACACTTGCAATCCACTCGCTCATCTGTGTGATTTCGGCGGCATTCTGCAGCTTGCTTTGGGAACGCGGTATCAATTTTACCTTGCTTTCCGCAAGCAAAAACAAGTTCAAATACTTCCGTTTTGTAAGGGAGGATAACGACGATGAAGATTAAGTGTTGTAAAGCTCCCAACTTAAAGTTGACCAAGAAACTTGCGCTGATTTTGTCGGCGGTGTTGGCGGCGATTTTGGCGGCAGGTATTGTCCTTTGCGCATTACTTGGTTTTAACAGCAGCATCAAAGATATAAAGAACGTGCACGTAGATATAGAATACTATACCTATCATGAAAGTGGCGACACGGTAAAAGGGATTTGTAACGAAACGTTTGCGTTGGCTGGTTTAGAATTGGCAGACGAGCAGATTAGTGAAAAGATTGTTGTCGTTGATAATCAAAGTTACGTTATGGGCTACGATATCGTATACGTATTCGACAAGGATACGTCCATAGATCTCCTTCGCGACGTCAAGAAGGCTATCGACACAAAATTGGAAAGCGAAGGGTTCGTAGACAAGATGATTACGGTAACCACGCAAGAAGTAAACGTAGTCGGCGCGACGGCGAAAAATTACGTAGGCCGTGGACTCATTGCTATGTTAATCTTTGCGGTAGCGTCCGTTCTGTACGTATGGTTCCGTTATAAATTGTTTG
Organism: Candidatus Scatosoma sp.; assembly: GCA_045594165.1. Classification (GTDB taxonomy): domain Bacteria; phylum Bacillota; class Clostridia; order Christensenellales; family Borkfalkiaceae; genus Scatosoma. Next base: position 6,462 of record JAZNXZ010000088.1, on the reverse strand, counting down.
CGGCATTGTATATGCTGGGCAGCAATTTGCTTACCATGGGTTTGACGACGGCAATCATTGCTTTGACGCGCGTACCCGTTACCCCTTCGGTAGCGGCGGCGATTGCGGCGTCCGTACTCTTCTCGGCGGTTACGGCACTCATGTTCTTCAACAGATTGCGCGCGGCGCAAAAAGAAGAAAGTGCCGCGGACAAGTCTGCGGAAGAAATCGTATCTTCGTCGATTGCATGGAAAGAAACGACGGTGTTTGCCGCTTTGATGACGGTTGCGTTGCTTATCATGATTTGCGTTGGCAGATCGGCAATTGCTTGGTTCTCCCTTTCGGCAATGATCGGGGTACACGTAGCGGCGTTTATCTCTTTGGTATACCTGCCCGTTATGTTCGTTCCGGCAAAGAAACTCGCTGATAAAATCGCGGCAAAGAAAGCGTCGGGTTACAAAGGCGCAAAGAAAGGCGAAAAAGCAAAAAAATCGGATAACGAAGAAATCGTTGATTGATTAGAACCTAAAACGAAACGGGCGGGAGGGGGTTTTCTTCCGCCCGTACGCTTTCTATAAGAAATAATAAAGACTATAAGGACAGACAAACATGAAACGGATTGTTCCCGAATATGTTTTTTCGGAAGAACAATTAAATAGTATCTCCGATCTTGCCGCGGCAACGGGCTTGACCGAACAGATTACGCGGATTTTGTATGCGCGCGGCGTGGATACCGTGCAAAAAATCCGCCGTTTTATGCATCCGTCCGAAAAGAATTTTCTTTCTCCGTATCTCATGAAAGGGATGAAAGAGGCGGTGGAACTTATTACGCAGGCACGCGACGAGGGCAGAACGGTGGCGGTATTCGGCGATTACGACGCCGACGGGATTTGCGCGTCTGCCATTATGTATCACGCTTTGCGTGATTTCGGTATCGAGGCGCACGTGTACGTGCCCGAACGCGTGGACGGGTACGGGCTGTCCGAAGAAACGATCGACCGTATTTTCGAGGAATGCAATCCCGAACTGTTTATTACCGTAGACTGCGGTATTTCTTGCGCGAAAGAGGCGCAATATATTTACGAACTCGGCTCGGACGTAATCGTCACCGACCATCACGAACTTCCCGAGGTTTTGCCCGATTGCGTAATCGTCAACCCCAAGTTGGAGGATGATTATCCTTACGACAATCTTTGCGGTGCAGGGGTGGCGTTTAAGCTTGCTTGCGCGCTGATTGGGGAAAAAGCCTATCGGTATTTGGATTTTGCAACGCTTGCAACGGTGGCGGACAGCGTGCCGCTGCTCGGCGAAAACCGCGATATCGTCACGGAAGGGTTGAAACTGTTTAACACAAAGCTCCGTTCTTGTTTTTCCATGTTACTGGGTAAAAATTACGACGGCATCACTGCGCAGACGTTGGCGTTTAACGTTGCGCCGCGCGTCAATGCGGCAGGCAGAATGGGGGACGCGCAGGCGGCTTTCCGTTTGTTTATCTCTGAAAACGAGGCAGAGATTTACGAGTTGGCAACGAAACTGTGCACCTATAATATCGAAAGACAAAAATGCTGCGACGAATTGTATGCATCAGCAAAACGAAAACTGTTGAAAAAGGGCGCGTACGGCAACGTCATTATGTTGTCGGACGAGAGTTGGAATAGCGGTTTCGTCGGTATTGTTGCGGCGCGTATCGCGGAAGAATACAACCGTCCCACGTTGCTGTTTGTGCGCAACGGCGATATGCTCAAGGGCAGCGCGCGCAGTATTGAAAGGGTAAATATTTTCAATGCGTTGAAAAACTGTGCGGAGCACGTGGAAGAATTCGGCGGACATGCGCAGGCGGCGGGTATCAATATCCGCGTCGACAAATTTGACGATTTGGAAAAGGCTTTGGGGGAAGAGATCGGCAGGACGTATTCCAGCGAAGATTTTGAACAGTTGATTGCCGTCAGCGAAGAGATTACAGAGCGTTTCCCTGAAAAATTTGCGCGTGAGTTGGCGGCAATGGAGCCGTACGGCGTAGGGCATAAACGTCCTTTGTTTTCCATTACGGCAGGGGCGTGCTTAGCAAGACCCGTCAAGGCAATGTCCCCCCATTTGTCGGTGAAGAGCGATTATATCGATCTGATGTATTTTTCGGGCGTCAAAAACCTGAAAATTATCGAGAGCGACGTTAAAAAACATTTTATTTTTGAAATCAACCTGTCCAAATTTAAGGGCAGAGAATATATCAAAGGCAACGTGCGGGATCTGTTATACGACGGCAGGACGGGTAGGAATGCGGCGGAAAGCATTTTCGCCAACACGATTGCCCGTTCGTATGCGACGAAAGTGGCGGCGGACGTGGAAGAATTATCTGCTGAAGAAATCAAGGCATTAATCGAGAAAAAGCATGAAGAGTGCCCATACGGGTTGTGTTTAATCGCCTCGGACAGACGTACGTTGCGCCATTATGAACATTTAGAACCGTTCGGTTGCGATTTGTTTTATCCCTCCTCGCGAAACCTTGCCAACACGTTGGTAATTTCGCCTGCACCCGACGCAGATTTGTCGGGGTTTAGAGATTTTATCTTCTTAGACGTGCCGTCCGATTTTAATATTGCGGCGTTGGAAAACAAAAAAGTGTACGTCAATCGCGACGTGTGCGGATATCAAATGTTTGAAAATTTGGACGTAGCGAGGGAAAGCTTGCTCGAAATTTTCTCGGCACTCCGCCGTGAAGTAAACAGCTTATACGGCGAAACGGTAGAAGAATTAGCGGTTTCCTGTAACGGTTTGGGTTTTGATAAAATGGAATTTATCTTTGCGCTCAACGTCTTTGAAGAGTTGGGGCTGGTGGCGTTTGACGGCGGTAAATTGACCGTATACCGTGGGGTAAAGGCAGAATTGAACGATTCTTCTATTTACCGCAAAGTATGTTTGTTGCAGGGGAATTAATCTTTTGCACCGAATACGAAAGAGGCAAAAAGCATGGAAACGGAAAATACGTTAAGAAAAATTGAAGATGCGTACGTAGGCGAGGAACGTGCCGTTTTGCTCAAGGCGTACGAATACGCAAAGCAGGCGCACGCCAACCAAAAACGTGCGTCGGGTGAGCCGTATTTTATTCACCCTTGTGCGGTGGCGGACATTCTTATCGATTTGGGGTTGGACGCGGCAACGATTGCCGCGGCGCTTTTGCACGACGTCATTGAGGATACCGATTCGACGGCGGACGATATCCGCGAGGCATTCGGCGAAGAGATTTTGACGCTCGTTAGCAGCGTAACCAAGCTGGAAAAAATCGTATTCAAATCGAAAGAGGACGAAAACGCGGAAAATTTCCGTAAAATTTTCGTGGCGATGGCAAAGGACGTGCGCGTTATCATTATAAAACTTGCCGACCGTCTGCACAATATGCGCTCGCTTAACTTCCTTTCGTACGAACGTCAGCAACGTATGGCGAACGAAACGTTGGATATTTTTGCGCCGCTTGCAGGGCGACTGGGTATTTCGCAAATCAAGTGCGAGTTAGAAGACCTTTGCTTGCGGTATCTCGACCCCGAATCGTACGAATATCTTGTCTACAATATCCGTGAACAGCTCTCTGAAAGAAAGGAATTTGTCAACAACATCGTGGCGGATTTGAAAGAGTTGATGCAGGCGGACAAGGTGGAGGGCGAAGTCTTCGGGCGACCGAAACATTTCTATTCCATCTATAAAAAGATGAAAAATAAGGGCAAGACGTTGGATGAAATTTACGATTTGACGGCGGTACGCGTCATCGTAAAGGACATCAATCAGTGTTATACGGTTCTGGGCAGAATCCATGAAAAATGGAAACCGATTCCCGGTCGTATTAAAGACTATATCGCTACGCCAAAGCCCAACAAGTATCAATCTTTGCACACGACGGTTATGACGAAATACGGGCAGCCGTTTGAAATACAAATCCGTACGGAAGAGATGCACCAAGTTGCCGAATTCGGTATCGCGGCGCATTGGAAATACAAAGAGGGCAAGACGGAAGAAACGGCGAATAACTTTGAAAGCCGTCTTGCGTGGTTGCGCGAAGTGATGGAATGGCAGGGGGATTTGAAAGACTCCAAAGAGTTTATCAACGCCCTGAAAACCGAACTGTACAGCCATGAGTTGTTGGTGTTCACGCCGCGCGGAAAAGTCATATCCCTGCCCCCCGGCGCAACCCCCGTCGACTTTGCGTATGCAATCCACTCCGAGGTCGGCAACCATTGTACGGGCGCGCGCGTCAATTCTAAAATCGTGCCCCTTACCACGACGTTAGAGGTGGGGGACGTGGTCGAAGTAATCACTTCGCCCAACTCGAAAGGTCCCTCACGCGACTGGTTAAAATTTATCAAATCGTCCAGCGCAAAGGCGAAGATTCGTCAATTCTACAAGAACGAATTGAAAGAAGAAAATATCCGTATCGGGCAGCTGAAATTGGACGAAGAGGCAAAGAAAAAGGGGTATTCCCTTTCGACGTTGCTCACGCCCGAGGCATTCAAGCGCATAAGCGAACGTTTCTCGTTCAACGAACAGGACGAAATGTTTGCGGCGGTGGGATACGGTTCGATTTCTGTTAATCAGGTTTTGTTCAAGCTGATTGATTGTTACCGCAAGGAAGCCCCGATGGCGGCGTTTGAAATTAAAAACGACGGCAGTAAGGTAACGGGCGGCGTATTAATCAACGGTCAGGGCGGTATGCTGGTGCATTTTGCAGGGTGTTGTTCGCCCGTGCCCGGCGACGAAATCGTTGGGTATACTTCCCGAGGCAGAGGGGTGGTCGTGCACCGCGCGGACTGTCCTAACCTTAGAGGGGTGGACAAAGAACGTTTGTTGCCTGCTACGTGGCAAATCGCGGCTGGCGCGAAACAGCGTTTCAACGCAAACATATCCATTCGAGCGGCAGATCAGGGCGCGGCGCTCTCTGTGCTTTCGTCGGCTGTGTCGGAGTTGAAGTTGTCTATCACGGCGGTAAACGGCAGAATTGATAAAAACCACGACGCAGTGTTGGAAGCGTCCATTTCCTTGACGGACATTTCGGAAATCGATTTACTGCTCAAAAAAATTCAGTCGGATAAGCGGATATATAACGTCCACCGCATAACCTCTTTAACGTAAAACGACGTATATACTTCGCATTTCAACGTTGTTGCGACAGTCACGTACGTCTAGGTACGCTCCTATCGCAACGCCTTGAACTGCTTGCATCTTCGCCGTTTTGAAAGCAACCATTGTCGGAGAAAACTATGCAAATTATCACACTTTCGCCCCGTGGTTTCGGGGCGAATACTTATATTATTCCCATAGACGAGAAAAGGGCGATTGTGATCGATCCCGCACAACCCCGTGTCGCGGACGAGCTAAAAAATCGCGGTCTTACAGCGGCGTACGTTTTGCTTACCCATTGCCATTTTGACCACGTATTCGGCGTGCCTTCCTTACAAGAGCAAGGGGCAAAAATTCTGTGTTCGGACAAGGAAAAACCTTTAATCGGTACAAGTGCGGACGTTTTCGACCTGTTCGGCGCGCCCCGTTTTTCGTACGCTGTAGACGAAACGTTTACGGATGGCGAAGAGAAAAACTTGGACGGAATTTCCGTCAAAATGCTGCTCACCCCTGGGCATACGGCAGGGAGCTGTTGCTATCTTTTTACGGAAAAAGACGGGGGACGGTACTTGTTCACGGGGGATACCCTCTTTTTTGGCAGCATCGGCAGGACGGATTTTCTTACGGGGGATATCGGGCAAATGCGCGCGTCCTTAAAACGGCTTGCCGCGCTCGACGATATGCCGATTTACCCTGGACATAACGAGCCGAGCACGATTGCAAACGAACGAAATTATAATCCGTTTATGCTCGACGCATAGGCGATTGCGGAGAGATTATGACCTTTACCACCGATTGTGCATTTTTGGAAAACGAGCTTTTGGACGTCGTGCGTTTGTTTAAGCGCCGTCCCGAAGTTTTGACGCATTCCTTTACCTATAAGGAAGGCGTTTTTTGCAATGCATTTTCGGTGGACGGAAAGGATTTTTATTACGAAGACGGGGGGCATGTACAGGGTGAACTGGAATTTAAGCGTTTGGAACGCCGTTATGCAAAGCTCCGTTTGTATCAAATTTTAAGCGCGGAATACAGGGAAACAATGCCTTGGGGTGCGCTGACAGGTATACGCCCGACAAAGCTCGCATATATGGAAAAGGAGCAGGGTAAGGATTTTGCCGATTTATTCCAAAAGATGGGGGTACGGGAAGAGAATATCCGTTTGGTAGCGGAAATTTTACAGGCGCAGGACGGGATTTACGAAAAGAAAGACGGCAACACTGACCTTTTCGTGGCCATTCCTTTTTGCCCGACGAAATGCGCGTACTGCTCGTTTATTACCGCGCCGATTGAAAAGACGCGGCATTTTTTGCCCGAATATCTTACTTGTTTGGACAAAGAATTGCAGGCGGCGAAAGAGAGTGTGGGCAATCTTCGCAG
>JAZNXZ010000087.1:0-13160 GCA_045594165.1 Candidatus Scatosoma sp. | reverse complement strand
GCGACGGGTGGGCTTGCCGACGTAATCGGTTCGTTACCGCAAGCTTTGGCTAAAGACCCCAAATACGATATTCGTGTTGTTTTGCCTTTATATTCGGACATTAAAGCCGACCAACGTAGAAAGTTATCTTTCCTTGGGAATATTTACGTGCCGCTTTCATGGCGTAATCAATATTGCGGCGTATTTACCTGCACGGAAAACGGTGTAACGTTCTATTTCGTAGATAACGAATATTATTTCAAACGCCCCGGCTGTTACGGGTATTACGACGATGGGGAACGCTTTGCGTTCTTCTCGCGTAGCGTTTTAGAAATTATGCCGTTTATCGATTTCTACCCCGACGTTTTACATTGTCATGATTGGCAGGCGGCGCTTTCGGCGATTTATTTGAAAACGATTTATTGTAAACTGCCCGAATATCAATTTATCCGCGCATTGTTTACAATCCACAATATCGAATACCAAGGCAAGTATTCCATGGATATTTTAGGGGATTTGTTTGGTATTTCCGAAGAATACGCAGGGCTTATGGAATATGCGGGCTGTATCAATTTGATGAAAGCTGCAATCGAGTGCTGTGAACAGTTCTCGACCGTTAGCCCGACGTACGCAAAAGAGATTATGACGGCGCAATACGCGCACGGTTTAGAAGAAATTATACGTAAAAACGAATTTAAGTTGACGGGGATTTTGAACGGAATCGACGTGAACGCATACAATTGTGAAACGGATAAGGCGTTGTTTGCAAATTATTCGGCTGACGATTTTACAGGGAAAAAAGTTTGTAAGGCAGAATTGCAAAAAATGCTCGGTTTACCCGTCAAAGACGTTCCGATTATCGCCATGATTACACGTTTAGTTTCTCATAAGGGATTAGACCTTGTTAAAACGGTAGCGGAAGATATTTTACACGAAGATATTCAATTTGTTCTGCTTGGGACAGGGGATAGCGCGTACGAAGAATATTTCCGTTCGCTCGGCGCGAGCTATGAGGGGAAAATGTCGGCGAATATTGCGTTCAACGGCGACCTTTCCAAAAAGATTTATTCGGGCGCGGATATCTTCTTAATGCCGTCGGTTAGCGAACCTTGCGGGCTTTCGCAAATGATAGCCTCCCGCTATGCAACCGTGCCTATCGTTAGAGAAACGGGCGGCTTATACGACAGTATCAAGCCTTACGGCGCCGGCGGTAACGGTTTTACGTTTGCCTCCTGCAATCCTTACGATATGTTGTACGTTATTCACGAGGCATTAGGCGTGTATAAAAACAGCGAACAATGGACAGCCTTAATGAAAAAGGCGGCAACTACGGACTTTTCTTGGCAACGTTCGGCAGAAGAATATAAAAAGCTGTACGACGTTACTTTCCATACTTGGTATTGATACCAAAAGTCTGATAATTACAAACGAGAATTATATTTTTTAGGAGATTGAGATATGAAAAAAGAAACCATTTCGGAGACGGCGGCAAAGGAGCTTATCAAAGGTAAGCTCTCGCGCTATTTCGGCGTAGCGCCCTCCGAGGCAAGAAAAGAGCAGCTGTATAAAGCCGTTGTTATGAGCGTTCGGGATATTATGTTGGAAAAACGCCATAATTTCCACCTCACGACGAAACCGAACAAGGCAAAACGCGTGTATTACCTTTGCATGGAATTCCTGATGGGGCGTTCCTTGAAAAACAGCATTTTTAACCTCGGTTTGGGCGAGACCTTTGCCGAGGCGTTAAAAGAATACGATACGACCTTGGAAGAATTGTACGAGCTTGAGCCGGATGCAGGTCTTGGCAACGGCGGGTTGGGACGTTTAGCGGCATGCTTTTTAGACGCTTTGGCGACGGGCGATTATCCTGCAATGGGATATTCCATTCGCTACGATTACGGTCTGTTCAAACAAAAAATCGTGGAAGGGTGGCAGACAGAATTGCCTGACGTTTGGTTGCCTGGCGGCGAGGTTTGGCTGACGCAAAGAAGTGACAAGGTATTTACCGTTAAATTCGACGGTTACGTGGAAGAAAAGTGGACGGAACACGGTTTAGAATCCATCTATCGCGACGCCAAAGAAATTCAGGCGGTTGCGTACGATATGATGGTGTCGGGCTACGATAGCAAAGCGGTTTCCGTTCTTCGTCTTTGGAAAGCAAGAAGCGTACAGAATTTCGATATGAAATTATTCTCGCAAGGGGATTACGCGTCTGTTATGAAAGACGACAACGAGGCAGACTTGATATCCAAAGTTTTGTATCCTGCCGATAACCACGTAGAAGGGAAATCGTTGCGCTTAAAGCAGCAATATTTCCTTGTTTCCGCATCGTTACAGAATATTTTAGCGGATCACAAGAGAAGATACGGCTCTTTGAAATTATTGCCGAAAATGGCGGCGATTCATTTGAACGACACGCATCCTGCTTTGGCAATTCCTGAATTTATGCGTTTGTTGATTGACGAAAACGGCATGAATTGGGACGAAGCATGGAAAATCACGACGTCTGTTTGTGCATACACCAACCACACGGTTTTGGCAGAGGCGCTTGAAACTTGGCCCGAAGATTTGATCGCAAGAAGACTGCCCCGAATTTATACGATTTTGAAGGAAATCAACCGTAGATTCTGCGAAGATTTGTGGCAAAAATTTCCCGGCGATTGGGATAAGATTTCCCGTATGGCAATTATGTCCTACAACACCGTAAAAATGGCGAATTTGTCCGTATACGGCTCGCACCACGTCAACGGCGTTTCGGGCTTGCACAGCGATATCATCAAAGAAAGTATTTTCAAGGATTTCCACGATTACACGCCCGAAAAATTCACGAACGTGACGAACGGTATTGCGCACAGACGTTGGCTGAACCAGTCCAACCCCGAGCTTTGCGCATTGCTTAACGATTGTATCGGCGAAGGGTATGCAAAGGATGCGGCAAAACTCGCGGCGTTTAAGAAATTTGAAAACGACGAAAGCGTTTTGAAACGCCTGGACGAAATTAAAGCGATTAAGAAAAAGCAATTTGCGGATTTTGCCTATAAAAAGCAGGGCGTTATCATCGACCCCAATACGATTTTCGACGTACAGGCAAAGCGTTTGCACGAATATAAACGTCAGCTTTTGAACGTTTTGCATATTATTCACGATTATCTGATTTTGAAAGAAAATCCCGACGCTCCGATGCAGCCCAAGACGTATATTTTTGCGGCGAAAGCGGCGGCAGGGTACTATATGGCAAAGAAAATCATTAAGTTGATTTGTTTCTTAGCGGAAGATATTCGTAAAAACCCGAAAATTGCGGCAAAACTTAACGTTGTATACATGGAAGATTACAACGTAACCATGTCCGAAAAGCTGATGCCTGCGTCGGAAATTTCCGAACAAATCTCTCTTGCAGGGAAAGAGGCAAGCGGTACAGGGAACATGAAGTTTATGATCAACGGTGCGTTGACGATCGGTACTTTGGACGGCGCAAACGTTGAAATGAGCGAAAAAGTCGGCAATGATAACATTTATATTTTCGGCTTGAAAGCGGACGAAGTATCGGAAATTTGGCGCAACGGGTATTCGGCGAGTGTTTATTATAACAACGATCTGAACCTGCGCAAGATTATCGAGGCATTGATTATCGGCTTTAACGGCGAATCGTTTGCGGATATTGCAAATTATCTTTTGACGGGTAGCCCGATTGCCGATCCGTATATGTGTATGGCGGATTATGAATCGTACCTTGCTACGCAGACGGAAATGTCCCGTTTGTATGCAACCGATAAACGCAGTTGGAATCAAAAATCCTTGCGTAACATTGCCGCAGCAGGGTATTTTGCAGCGGATAGAAGTATCAAAGAATACGCAGAAAATATTTGGAACTTGAAACCTTTGCACGATTGATTTTCAATTTTTCGTTTTGTTGTATAACTTTTTAACCATTTACACAAATTATTATAAAACCGACGGAAAGCTGTAATGAATTTTACGGCTTTTCGTTGGATAAAAAGGCTTTTTTTATGCAAATCTATTTTAATCCCTTGGATACTGCTTGCAAAAGCATAATCGGCGGTGTTCGCGAAGGGGAAATTTTGCAATTAAATATTTATTGTTTAGGCGATGATACGGGTATCGGTCAAATTTGCGAGAAAAAGGGGGAATTTTACCCTGAAACACCGACGGTCGATAAATGTATCAAGCCTGAAAACAATGCGTTTTTACGGCTAAATCGCGACGGAGAAAGCGCGGAGTTGTTTCCTATGAAAATTACCGATTTCGGTTGGACGATTTCTTTATCGTTTGCCGATATCGGGCTGTATTTTTACAGCTTTTATCTTGAAAACATCGGTAATATCGCCTGCGGATATCTGGAAATGGGATATTTGACGGAATCACAGCACATAGACGGATTTTTATTAACCGTTTCGTCCGCCGATTATCGCACGCCCGATTGGTTCAAAGGTGGCGTCATGTATCAGATTTTCCCCGACCGTTTTTGTAAAGTTGGCGAAACGCCCGTTCTCAAAGGCAGAATTAATCGCGAGGATTGGGGCGGAACGCCGTCGTTTTTGCCTAACGAACAGGGAAAAGTGTTAAACAACGACTTTTTCGGCGGAAATTTTAAGGGTATCGAAAGCAAATTGCCGTATTTGAAATCGCTCGGCGTAACGGTCATTTATTGCAATCCGGTGTTTGAAGCGGCGTCAAACCATCGTTACGATACCTCCGACTATATGAAAATTGACCCGATTTTGGGCACGGAAGAAGATTTTGACTCCTTGGTAAGCAAAGCAAAAAAAGAGGGAATACGCGTGATTTTAGACGGCGTATTCAATCATACGGGCGATAACAGCGTGTATTTCAATAAATACGGCGAATATCCGAGCATCGGCGCGTATCAATCGAAAGATTCCCCGTATTATTCGTGGTATTCTTTTCAGGAATTTCCCAATAAATACAGTAGTTGGTGGGGAATCGATATTTTGCCCGAAGTCAATGAGAACTCCGAAGATTATCAAAATTTTATTTTCGGAAAGGGCGGTGTTTTGAAAAAATGGCTTGGGTTCGGGATCGGCGGATACCGTTTGGACGTTGCCGACGAATTGCCCGATTTTTTCCTGAAAAAGCTGCGCAAATCCGTTAAAGAAGAAGACAAAAACGCCATTATTATCGGCGAAGTTTGGGAGGACGCGTCCAACAAAATTGCCTATTCTACGCGGCGCGAATATTTGCAGGGGTACGAGCTGGACAGCGTGATGAATTATCCCTTAAAAGACGCAATAATTTCGTACATTCAAACGGGCAGAGCGATGGAACTTTTGCATTGTATTCGGGTGTTAATCAACCATTATCCGAAAGAAACGTTGGATTGTTTGATGAATATTCTCGGAACGCACGACACTGTACGAATTTTAACCGTTTTGGGCGGTATTTATTGCAGAAACAAGGAAGAAATGGCGCAGGATTGGGCTTATTTGAACGAAAATGCCCGTCAAAATGCGATAGAAAAGCTGAAAATGGCTGCCGTTTTACAATTTACCATGCCCGGCGTGCCGTGTATTTATTACGGCGACGAAAACGGCATGGAAGGGCATATCGATCCGTTTTGTAGAAGATGCTTTGATTGGGAGCATTTGAACGAAAATTTGATTGATTTTTATAAGAATTTAGGCAAAATCCGCGAAGAATATCGTGAAATTTTTAAGGACGGGGATTTTGAAGCACTGCGCGTTGAAGAAGGATTTTTCTTGTACAAACGTACCAAAAACGAAAAAAGCGTTTACGTTTATACGAACAATTCGTCAAAAAGCTATTTGCTCAGTTTGCCTGAAAAATGCAAAGATTGTTTCAACGGTAAAATTTATAAAAAGGAAATTACCGTTGAACCGTATTCTTATAAAATATTTGTAAAAGACAGCGTATAAATAAGATAAAACGTTTTTCAATATAATATTAAGGAAATGAAAAACGAAAAGTTTGAAAAACGGTTTTTCAAAAAACGTCTTATAAACAAATTTATTAAGAAAAAAATTGAAAATTGGTTAAAAATTGCCCGAAAATACCCCTATTTTTTCGTAAAAGCTGCATTTTACGAAAAGTTATCTCTGTCCCTCTTATCACATATATTTTTGTATCATCTAATCGCGGAATCCCTTTACTTATAAGGATTTTCGCGATTTTTTATTCCTCTTTCTTTCGTTTTGCGTCTACCATTTAGGAAAAATTTCCCTTAAAAACGAAATTCTGTGCGTATTTTTTCTTTTTAATATAATAAAAAGAGGTTTATCCACAAAAAATAACGACTTTTATGAAAGATTATCCCGCAACTTTTCGGAAAAAACAATCTTATCTATTGACATTATCCCCCATTTGTTATATAATGAAAGCATGAAAAACGATAACTACTATGTCAAACGTAATATAAGCGATTTGGAAAAGATTGAACAGTTGTTAGACGAGCTCCCCTCTTTCTGTGCCGATTACTTTTTAGGCGTAGAAAGCCGTACCAGCTCGCAAACGCGCCTGAAGTACGCCTATGATTTGCGTATTTTTTTTGATTTTCTTATTAATAAGAAATACCGAACCCTTTCCATGCAGGATTTAACTTTGCAACATATTGAGGACGTAAATCATCACGATATCGAACTATTTTTGAGTTATTTGTCCCACTACCGTTTTCGCGATAAACATCTTTCCTGCGACGAACGAGCAAAAGCGCGCAAACTTTCGGCGGTTCGCGCTATGTTCAAATACTTTTTCAGCAAAGGCATGATCGACGTCGATAATTCGGCAAAAGTCCCCACCCCCAAGCTGCACGATAAAGAAATTATCCGTTTGGACGCAAACGAAGTGTCTCAACTTATCACGACCGCGGAAACGGGCTATGGGCTTCCCCCCCATGCCGTTGGGTATCATACCAAGACGAAAGTACGCGATACGGCGATTTTGACGCTTTTTTTAGGGACGGGTATCCGTATCAGCGAATTGGTTGGTTTGAATAACGACAGTTTTAATTTCCAAGAAAATTCCTTTTTGGTCACTCGAAAAGGCGGAAATCAGGCGATTTTATTCTTTTCAAACGAAGTGAAATATGCCCTGCAGGAATACATAGCGGAAAAATCGAACGACCCGAAAGTTCCGTCGGACGAAAAAGCATTCTTTCTTTCCATGCAATACAAGCGCATCAACGTCCGCACCGTGGAGATTTTGGTGAAAAAATACAGCAAACTCGTGTCCCCTTTGAAAAAAATCACACCGCATAAATTGCGTAGCACCTACGGCACGCGTTTGTATAACGAAACGGGCGATATTTATATCGTAGCGGACGTTTTGGGACACCGCGATATCAACACAACCAAGAAACATTATGCCGCGATTACGGAAGAAAACCGCCGTCGCGTGGCAAATATCGTAAAATTACGCAGTGACGACGCTTTGCCGTCTGTCACGCCACCCCCCTCTTCGCCCGAAGAATAACTAATTTTGTTTTGAAAAATTATATTTTTGTTTTCTTCTCTCTATTGAAAAGAATGCCGCGATATAATATAATGTAAAACAAGTAAGCGAAAGAGAGGTCTACAAAAAATGAATCTGAACGCATTAAAGGAATATTTAACAAAACTCGGGAACAGTCTATTGGCTCCGCCTGCAGGGAATTTTCTGCATCCCTCTATCGTTGTAACAAAAGGCGATTGTTACCCCGGACAGCTGTGGGATTGGGGAAATTGGGCGAATAATATTGCCGTTCGTCAAATCGCCACGCAGCAAAACACGCAAGACAAGCTTTTTTTACATGAAAAAGGTTCCGTATTAAATTTCTTAAACGAACAGCGCGCAGACGGCAGTATCGATATCGTAATTGCCAGCGCTCCGCAGTATGATTTGAACGTCATTATGCCCCATCGAAACGTTCATAAGCCCGTCCTTGCGCAACACGTGGCGTTTATCTGCAAATATACGCAGGACCTCGAATGGTTGCAAACAATTTACCCAAAATTAGAAAAATTTATTGCTTATTATGAGCACAATGCCAAACACGAGAGCGGTTTATTCTACTTTTTCGACGATTTTGCCATCGGCGTAGATAACGACCCATCCACCTTTTACCGCCCTGACAATAGCTCCGCATCCATTTTCTTAAACTCGCTTATGTACGTGGAATTGGGCGCGATGTCCTATTTGGCAACGCTAATCGATAATGAAGAAAAAGCACGTTATTACGCGGCGAAACAGAGCGAATTGAAAGCGGCGATCAACGAGCATTGTTACGACGAAAAAGACGGCATGTATTACAGCTGCGATATCAATTTACGGCCGATTGATAATACTGTTTTGTTACATAGCGGTGCACCTCGCCACTATTCTACGTTGATTCAACGGTTGGGCTGTTGGAGTTCCTTTTTGCCCCTTTGGGCAGGAATCCCGACCAAGGAACAAGCCGAACGTATCGTCAAAGAAAATCTTTTGGACGAGAAAGCCTTTTGGGCGCCCTACGGAATCCGTTCTCTGTCTAAATACGAGAAAATGTACCGTATTGTAGGTACGGGCAATCCCTCTAGCTGGCAAGGCGGCGTATGGATTTTGTCCAATTATTTTGTATTCAAAGGGCTGCTCAAATACGGATACGTACAAGAAGGCAGAGAATTGGCAAAGAAAACGATTGACCTGTTAAATAAAGACTTTTTGGCAAACGGCGCGTTCCACGAATATTACCATCCCGAAACGGGCGAAGGTGTCTTTAACAAGGGCTTTTCGAGCTGGAACGTCCTCGCGGCAAATATGATTGCGTACCTTGAAAATCAAGACGTTATTGAAGAATGGACCAATCCCCTTTTGAACGTATAATACACACGGAGAATGCCTACTATGAGTATTGAGAAAAACACCGTATCCGCGCAGTCGCAAACGAAAAAAGGCGGTATCCAAATTGTTGATAAATCGGGAAAATACAGCGTTTTGTTCGTGGGTAATTCCATCACTCGACACGAACCGAAAAGTGATATCGGTTGGGAGCACGATTGGGGTATGGCGGCATCCGCAAAAGAAAAGGATTACGTCCACGTCACGGTACAAATTTTAGAAGAAAAATTAGGAAAAATCAATTTTTGTATCGTGAATTGCGCAAGTTGGGAGCGCCTTTATTATCAGGACGGGCTGTTGGAAACGTTTTCAGATGCCAAAGCCTTTAAGCCGGATTTTGTCGTGATTCGACTCGGCGAAAATATCTGGTCGGCAAACGATCAATTTCCCTTACATCCTATCGCACCGCACTACGCGAAAATGGTAGAATATTTTTCTTCGAACCCAAATACAAAAGTAATTTTAACCGATCTTTTTTGGGAAAATGCGGTTATCAATGAGGCAATCCATTCCGTCGCGAAGGAAAAAAGCTACGCCCTGGTATCTTTGGGCGACCTTGGGGAGAACGCAGAAAATACCGCAGCAGGGAAATTTTGGCATGAAGGCGTTGCTCTGCACCCGGGTGATCTCGGCATGCAGCGAATCGCCGAACGTATTGCTGAAAAAATTCTTGAACAAATCTCTACATAATCCCTTTCTTTGCCTAGCAAAGAACACTCTACGCTTATGCACGATAATATTGACGAAACCATTGAAAAAATCTATATAATTCAGCCGATTACGCGCGAAAATGCCGCTAAATATAAGGTTTTGCAGGCGGAAGCGGTGTCTTTGATTGAAAGCGCAGGCGCGGTTTGCGCCGGCACGATTTATCAAAATATCCGTGAAATCAACGCCGCAACGTTCGTAGGCGAGGGCAAATTGCAGGAGCTTTACGAACGGCTGTACGGGTTGGACGAGGTTACCGTTCTTTTTAACGGCGAACTCTCCCCCTCGCAGACTTTGAATATCTCGGCGGCACTTGGAAATCGCAAAGTTATCGACCGCACTACCTTAATTTTGGATATTTTCGCCAAAAACGCACGTTCAGGCGAGGGTAAATTGCAGGTTGAGTTGGCGCAGCTAAAATACCTTTATCCTCGATTAAAGGGCAAAGGCGAGGCGTTATCCCGTCTAGGTGGCGGCGTAGGTACACGCGGCCCGGGCGAAACCAAACTCGAAACCGACCGTCGGTATATTCGTGGCAGGTTAAAATATCTGGAAAATCGTCTGCGAGAAACGGAAAAACGCCGCTCTTTACAAACGGCGCGCAGGCAAAAAACAAGCATGAAAACGATTGCGCTCGTGGGATATACCAACACGGGAAAATCTACGTTAATGAACCTATTAACAGGTGCGGATGTGTACGTGAAAAACGAGCTTTTTGCGACCTTAGACCCTACTGCGCGTGGTTTTTCTATTGACGGCGTCGAATTTTTATTGGTCGATACCGTCGGATTTTTACAAGATTTGCCGCACAATTTGATTGAGGCGTTCAAATCCACCTTGGAAAGCGCTCTACATTGCGATTTGGCGTTGATTGTTTGCGACGCCTCGGGCGAGTACGATATGCAATTAAAAACGACGCTTTCGACGTTGCAAGACATGCAATTTTCTTCCCCCTATCTTATCGTCATGAATAAGAGCGAAGAAATTGCCGATAAAACGGCTTTCCCTTATGAAAGCGTGGCAGTTTCCGCCAAAGAAAACCTTGGTATCGATATATTAAAGCGTGAAATTTTGCGGAAATTCCGCGAAGAATTACTCTTTTGTACGTTGTTCGTGCCCTATGCAAAAACGGGCGAATATGCGTCGTTAAAGCCCTTAATCACCGAACGACGGATTGATTTCACCGACGACGGACAAACCGTGGACGCTGTAATCCCCACCCGCTACGTTGACAAATTGAACGATTTTATTATCAAAAGAACGGAAATATAAAAACGGAGCCGAGTACGGCTCCGTTTTTGCTTTAATTTTCGTGGTATTCGTCGGGGTTGGTGTAAATTTTGTCGATTTTGATGGACGCTACGTCGTCCATTTCGATACATTTACCACAGTTATCGCATACTTTATTCGGGTCGAGGTCACAAGTTTCACACTCCAAACACCCGATACAATCCCTATCATACAATACGCAAGGTTCACCGATTTTTCTTTCCATATTACGCCTCCAAAAGACTTCCTATCTATATTATAGCAAAAAAAATAAAAAAATCAAGCAAAAAGTATAAACATTTGTTTGCTTTTTGTATAATTATGTGTTATAATGTACATAAGATGATATAAAAGCGAGGTGTTTTTATGGTCAGTCAGGAAAAATTGATTATGGTTATGGATTATATCCGTAAGTTTTCAGAAGAAAACGGATACACTCCTTCCGTACGCGAAATCGGTAAGGAATGCGGTATCAAATCTACCGCCACCGTGTATAGCTATTTGCAAAAATTACAAGATAAAGGCTATTTGAATAAGGCAAACAATAAAAAACGTTCGGTTACGCTGACAAGAAGTTCGGGCGTTAATATTCCGTTGATTGGTACGGTTACGGCAGGTCAGCCGATTTTTGCATATGAAAATTACGAAGATTATTATACCTTCCCCGCTGGCGAGTTTAAGGGCGAAGATTTGTTTATGCTCCGCGTAGAAGGTACGTCCATGATTGACGCAGGGATATTTAACGGCGATAAAATTATCGTACGCCGTCAAGAAACTGCGGAAAACGGCGAAATCGTCGTTGCGCTCGTGGATGATTCCGCCACCGTAAAACGCTTTTTCCGTCGGGACGGTAAAATTGTTCTGCACCCTGAAAACGAGTCCCTTTCCGATATGATTTTTGAGGACGGTCAAGTGACGATCCTTGGCAAAGTTATTGGTTTGATGCGTAATTACCGTTCGTAAACCTTAAAAATAATTGCTCCCTGCGTTCTTATGTTAGAACGCAGGGATTTTTTCTTATAAACCTTTCAAATATAAAATTTCTTGCTCGGTAAGCGGACGAACTTGCCCCCTATCCAAACCCTTTAAGCGAAGTTGTCCAACGCTGACGCGTCGCAACAGCTCTACGTTTTTGCCGATTGCCTCGAACATACGGCGGACTTGACGGTTTTTGCCTTCTTTGATTGTGATTTCCACTTTCGTATAATTCTTATTCGTTTCAACGATATGCGCTTTGCATTTTTTTGTCAAAACACCGTCCAACTCGATACCCGAACGAATAGGATTAAGGTCTTCTTCCGTCAAAGTTCCCTCGATTTTCGCCATATACGTCTTGGGGATTTCCGTGGACGGATGCGTCAAACGGAACGCCAAATCCCCGTCATTGGTCAAAATCAATAACCCCTCTGTCGCATAATCGAGCCGCCCCACGGGAAATACTCTGCCGATATTTTCGGGCAAAAGATCCATTACCGTCTTTCTGCCGCGATCGTCGGACGCCGTACAAACCACCCCTTTGGGCTTGTTCATGATATAATATTCTTCTTTTTTCTCGCTGACGACGATGGTTTGACCGTCCAAAAGGACTTCGTCACCCTCTTCTACGTTTGCGCCAAGGCTTGCAATTTTACCGTTGATTTGCACTCTGCCTGCCGAAATCATTTCGTCGGCACGACGACGGCTCGTCAAGCCTTTTTCCGCTAAAAATTTGTTAATTCGCATCTTTTGCCTTCTTCGTTAATTTTGTATAATTATAGTTTATATAAATTCCCCGAAAAAAGCAACCGTTTTGCAAGATATATTTCAATTTGCCCGACGATTTCCTGCTGAAAATGGGCTTTCGTACGGATTTCTAGCTGATTTTCTTCCCCCTCCATCATGGGATAGTAAAAATCCGCTTTTGACTTTCCTTTTACTTCTCTTTCGCAGTCGCGCACCGTAAATTCTTGCTCTTTATCCACGAGTTTTACGTTTTTATACGCCGCAAATGCGTCGTCGATAAGCTGTGCGGATTCCGCGTACATATCGGGACAGGAAAGCACCGTACAAACAACCGTCATGTTATCCCTCGTTGCCGCCGACACTAAACAGCGACCTGCCTCTTTCGTGTACCCCGTCTTAATCCCTACGCCGCCGTATTCCGTCAGCATTTTGTTTTTATTTTTCCAATGACATGGTTCGTAATATTTCGTGGCGACAATTTCCCGAAAAACTGGGTTTTCCATGGCGTAACAGGATATTAAAGACAAATCTCGCGCCGTCGTATAATGCCCTTTACATGGCAAACCGTGCGGATTTTTGAAAACGGTGGCAAATGCACCTGCCTTTTGCGCCGTTTCGTTCATTTTAGCGCAAAA